>CALAVF010000031.1 GCA_937892315.1 uncultured Prevotellaceae bacterium
AACCCGTTGCCGTGCGTTGCGTGTGGCAGGTGGCGAAGGCGGTCAACATCCCGATTGTCGGCTTGGGAGGCATCATGAATGCCCACGATGCCATCGAGTTCCTGTTGGCAGGTGCTTCTGCTATTGAGATAGGCACGGCTAATTTCATCGACCCTGCTGTCACGGTGAAAGTTGCCGAGGGCATCAGCGAATGGCTGGATGCTCACGGATGCCGTTCTGTCGGTGAAATCGTAGGACAACTGAATGCCTGATGGATGGTGCTTGGCAGGACATCGTGGCTGTCTTCTTCTCTGAGCAGACATGGCAGCAGAAGTATCGCTATTTCTACGATGCTCTTCATCGTGTGTGCATCGAGAAGACACAAGGGCTTCCTGCCGAATACAATGATTTCTTTTCTCGGCTTCAGGCGGTTTGTCGCTTGACGGGCTATCCGCTCTACGGGGTGGATAGTTTTCGTTGGCGTGCCAGACAGGTGGCTAACTACGGGATGGAGTGTGACGAGCACACCTTCCTTGCCGACACCCGTGTGTTTGTCGATGCCTTGGCTCATTTCACAGACACGCCTGTGCCTCATGCCTTGAAGGGGCATCTGCCTGATGTCGAACAACTTCCCATTGCTCACGAACGTCTGGAGTATGCCGCCCGTCAGAAGCGGTTGCGGTTCACGGTACAGCACATCGACGAGCCCTACATCTACGCCCTCTCCAAAGAGATGCCTTCCGACCAGCCTTTTCGGATAGATATGATGATGAATCATCACACCCAGCAGGCAGCACAACTCTTGAAGGAGGGGATGCAATTCAATGCCCTTTCGTTCACGGTTGACCCCGAAGGCGTCTATCATCCCCTCTACCTTGTGGTCGAGCCTGATTACTTGCTCGACACCACCTCCGTGACAGGGTGCATCAAAGGGTGGGGCGAATCGGCTTTCAACCATTTCATCGACAAATTCAGCCCCAAAGAGAGTACCGTCCACACCTTGCTGGGCGATTTTGCCAACCAGTTTCTGGACGACATCCTGAACCTGCCCGATGCCGATTATCGCACCTCCATGCGGAAAGCCTTTTCCGACCGAGTCATCGACATTTCCGCCTGTCAGGACATCAACATGGACTTCTTCAACGAGACCCAACGGCAATTCGCCAACATTCAGCAGGTGGTTTCGGGGCTTGAGCAGCAGCCCTTCATGCAGCAGGGACAGGTGAACATTCAGTTGGAACCTTCCTTTTTCTGCGAGGCGTTGGGATTGCAGGGACGTATGGACTGCTTGATTGACCTCGATGCCGAGGGCAAGAAGTTCCTCATCGAGTTGAAGTCGGGCAAGTGGGACGAGTTTCGTAGCCGAGCCAAGGACGAGCACCTCATGCAGATGTTGCTTTACAAGGAGATGCTTTTCTACAACATGAACGTGCGTCAGTCAGACGTGATGGGCAACCTTCTCTACTCGAAATACCCGAGGCTGCAAGAACAGCGAAGTTTTCAGGAGATGGTCTTCCGAGCCATGAACATCCGCAACAGCATCGTAGCCCTCGAACTCGGTCTTCTTCATGGCGAAGCCCGCAACTGGGTGCCTCGCCTCACGCCCGAAGCCTTGCGACGCAACCCCGATTGCAGCGACAAGTTCTGGACAGTGTGGTGCCTGCCAACCATCAAGCCCGTCTTGGATGCCCTGCACTCGATGGACGACCTCACCGCCGAGTATTTCTACACATTTCTCCAGTTCATCGAGCGGGAACAGTTTGAGAGCAAGATGTGCGACACGCGTCCCGACTCCACACGTGCCTTAGCGTCGCTATGGAATGCTGACCTCAACACCAAACTGGAGAATGGCGACATCTTCCTCGACCTCCGCCTTGCCGACCTCCGCCTTGCCGATGGGGTAGAGGCGGTTTGTCTGGAGAGCACGACGGGCAGCGAGGGCACCGAAGGGACGATGGCGAGTATGCCCAACTTCCGTATGGGTGATTCCGTTATTTTGTATAAACGTAATTCCAAAAAAGATTCTGCCACGACACAGCAAGTCATCCGCTGCAACGTAGAAGCCTACGAGAACGAGCGTATCTGGCTGAAACTGAAATATCCACAGCGGAACAAGCAAATCTTTAGTTCAACCGACCGATATGCCATTGAGCACGACCATGTAGATGCAAATTTCCGTACTCTTTACAGCGGACTTTTCTCCCTCGTCACTTGCGACCCGCAGCGGCGTGACCTCCTGCTGTGCCGACGCACACCCACGCCCGACGACCTCTTCCTCCTCATGGGGCCTCCAGGCACGGGGAAAACCTCTGTCGCCCTCCGTCGGATGGTGGAAGAGCACTTGGCGGCAGGACACAACATCCTCCTGCTGTCCTACACCAACCGAGCCGTCGATGAGATTTGCCAGATGCTCTCTTCCATCGACCCTCAGCCCGATTATGTCCGCTTGGGGCGTGACCTTTCGTGTGCCCCTCCGTATCACGACCACCTGCTCACCAACACCATCGGCAAGTTGACCAACCGTCAGCAGGTCATCGATGCCATCCACCGCACCCACATCTTCGTCAGCACGGTGGCTTCCATGAATTCCCACACCGCCCTGTTCCGCC
>CALAVF010000032.1 GCA_937892315.1 uncultured Prevotellaceae bacterium
ACTCCTCCACGTAGGGATGTCTGACCACCATCACCTGTCTTCGTACTGATTATTTGCATATTTTAGTTGTAGTTTAATCATATATCAAGAATGCACTTCATTATTCATTCCTAATTCCTAATTTTATAAAAAGTACCAATGCGTGTAGCTGGCGATGACATTGCCCTGACGGATAATCGGACAGTTCACCTCTTCACCTCTGGCATTCCACACCGTCGTGGCGGATTTAGGCTGTTCACCCACGAACTGTGAATAGTGGAACTCATGACCTCTGTATTCATGACCGTCGAGCACCCACCGCCTATAGCCCAGGGACAGGCGGCGGTCGGCTTTCCGGGCTGAGACCGTATAGGGAAGCACGCCACACATCGGGTAACAACCTTCATCTGTAAGGACTTCTTTGCATAAGTACATCATGCCCCCACACTCCGCAATAATCCGTCCACCTCTCTCTGCGTATCGGCGGATAGCATCAAGTGTGTGACTTGCCGACGAGAGAATATCAGCATGTTTCTCAGGATAACCGCCGGGAAGGTACAGCAAGTCGGTATCGGAAGGAAAAACCTCGTCACGCTCAGGATTGAACCAGCATATTTCATCATTGCGGAAACAGTCCAGCGTCTGCTGATAGATAAATGAGAACGCTTCATCAGACCGTGCAATCGCAATCTTACGATGTTCACCCAAAGGTTCAGAAGCATCTAATTTTGGATTATCCTGATCCTGTCTGTCTGGCATCTCCGGCAAAGGCAACAGCGAGAGGTCTATATGCTGCTCCATAAAGTCAGCCAGCAATGCGGCTGATGACATCCGGTCGTCACTAAAATCCAGTCCGAGATAACGTTCACCAGTCTGTGCAACGTCGCTTTTCGGGAGACAGCCCACACAAGGCAGACCCACTTCCTCGCAAACCTCTCTGAGCATCCGCTCATGGCGAGGAGAGCCCACCCTATTGAATATCACACCCAAAAAACGGAGGCCGCTACGGAATTCCACAAACCCTTTGAGCAACGCCCCCATGGAATAGGCGGCAGACCGGGCATCCACCACCAGTAGCACAGGTATATCCAGCACACGGGCAATCTCATAAGAAGAACCACGCTCATGGTCGTAACCGTCGAAAAGCCCCATCATACCCTCTATGATGGTCACGTCGGATCCGGCAACATAATGCTCTGCCACTTGCCTGACTTGCTCTTCGCTCGCCATGAACGTGTCGAGGTTGATGCTCGGTCGTCCACATACCGCAGCATGGAATTTGGTGTCGATATAGTCAGGTCCGCATTTCATCGGTTGTACAAGGTAGCCGCGGCGTGTCAGCAGTGCCATCAGTCCTCTGGCGACCGTGGTTTTACCCGACCCGCTCATGGGGGCTGCAATCAGAAAAGAATTTCTCATGGCTGCAAAGTTAATGAAAATATTTGCGAGCATCGTGAAATTTCCTGAATATTTTTTTGCATTTCATATACAATCTATTGTTTTTATTCTTACCTTTGCAATCGGAAACATGGTAATCAGGACTATATTGTCGTCCTGATGAGAGGGAATCCAGTGAAAGTCTGGAGCAGTACCTGCTGCTGTAACCCCTTTTTCCATGTCAGTCACATAAAACCACTGACCACGAATATGTTCCGCACATTCACATTGGTTGGGAAGGGTGGCTGACCAGGGGAAGCCAGAAGACCTGCCTGTTTTCAACAAGGAAAGAGAACGCCACACAGGATTATGTGGCTAAAAAAACAAAGTTATGAGATTCAGAATCTGTCTGTGGGCGGCACTTTTGTGCTTTACCCAGACATTGATGGCACAGCAGCCTCTCATGAGCGACTCGCTCCAGGAGGTGGTCATTACAGGCACCGGCACGCAACACGTGCTGAAAGATGTGCCCGTGCAGACTGAGGTCATCACCAGCAAGATGCTGCGCAACTACGGCGGCAAGAGCCTGGAGGACA
>CALAVF010000033.1 GCA_937892315.1 uncultured Prevotellaceae bacterium
GGGAACAGGTTCTTATAGCCTCTCTCAAACTTCTCCCTGATGCTCTCGTCCTCCATCGGTATCTCCGCACGCATATTCTCATTGCACTTGTAGGTGACACCGTCGGAAAACGTGACACTTAGGGCATAATTGCTGTTCATACAGATTTCGACCATGTGCTTGATGTCGGCAAGCCTTTTCCGTTTCATCAGTTCTCCGCCTCTGGGTGGAATGATGCTGAACTCCCCTCTGTCACCACCAAGTGCATCTATCCAACTCATAAAACTTTCAAGATGTTTCCATTCCGACGAGAGTGCCGATTTGATGTCAATATCGGCACGGCGTTTGTGGTTGGCGAAAGAAAAAGTCATGCTCCTGATGCTCATTCCTTCTTTCTTGCGTCTTCTGTCCACATAGTCCCAAAACCGGGTAGGAAGCATCTTTGTCTGGATGGCTACCTCCACTCCGTAGTTGTTCCTGGTGGTCAATTGCCAGTTCATGCTCCCTTGCAACAAATCCTTCACATCGTTGGGATTTCTCCAAGCCGCACTATTCGACTGTATGGCTATCAGATGAGCCTCCAGACGATTGTCGATGATGACGTAACAGTACGGCGTTGACTTGACAGTAGTCTTCTCAATCTTTGGGAGCGGGTTGCCAGCCACCTGTTGCTCTTCCCAGATAGACACATCCTTCTTCTTCTCCAGTCGCAACAACACGACCTGCTCGTCATGCCGCACCACATGACACGGATACTTGTCGGCTCCTCCTCGCTTGATTCTCTGCACAGGGAAGTCCGCACCCTGCCGCAATCCGAAAATCAATTCAAACCGTTGCTCCAGCGAGAGGTTCTCAACATCCAGCCCTTCTGCCGTCGCTATCAACTCGTTTCTTCTCGGTCTCTCTTTGAGGGAATATGAATAGATGGCGTATTTGTCCATAGGCGTGTGTAAAAGATTGTGTTCTATTGGCAAAGATACACATTTTCCCACAAAACCCAACATTTTTCTCAAGATTTCATGTCCAAGCCCTTGGCTATCCCACATTTTCTTCGTACTTTTGCAATTAATCGCTGGCGAACTAATCAATAAACGGTAAAAAGGGTGGTACACACCCCACTTATATGGATGG
>CALAVF010000034.1 GCA_937892315.1 uncultured Prevotellaceae bacterium
GCGGGCCGCCACTGGCTCATCCATGCCACCGCCCAGCCCAGCGCGATGGTGTGGAAGAACTACCGGCTGCACACGCTGACGCAGGCAGGCACGGAGCAGCGGGAGAAGATGCCGTCGAACCACTTCAACGTGTTCATCGTCGGCCGCCTGGGCGCCATCTACTCGTGGAACCGATACTTCATCGGGCTGACCTCGGTGGTGCAGACCTCCAAGACGGGCAAGGACAGCGACATCTCGCTGACAGACACCAAATGGAAGGGGCGGGCATTCTTCGGCTGGCGGATGTGAGAAGGGGGCGAAGCGATAACTTCTTTTAACGTCTTCCCGTTCAACGGGTTATGCCAGTTGAGCCTTAAACTCCTCGCAAGGCTTGAAGTAAGGAATCTTGTGCTCAGGCACCACCACCGACTTGTTCTCCTTGATGAGACGTCCCACCTTCTGGGCACGCGTCTTCGTGGTGAACGTGCCGAAGCCACGCAGGAAGATGTCCTCGCCTGCCACGGTCTGATCCTTGATGATGACCATGAGGGCCTCTACCACCTTGAGAGCCTTCTCCTTCTCGATACCAGTCTGCTTGCTGATCTCTGAAACAATTTCTGCTTTTGTCATAATGTGTATGTTTTTTATTTTTTTGATTGATTGATACGTTTCTCTTTCTATAATATATATAATTCAAGTCACGGAAGTTATCGCTTCGCTCGAAGTTAAAGAAGTTAGAGGAGTTAGAGACGGCACTTTGCCATCAGCATCACATTCGTCGATAACTTCGAGCGAAGCGATAACTTCTTTAACTTCAAAGGGAGTCAAACTCCCGAAACCTTAATATATAATAATGTGTAAGATACGGCTTACCCTGCCGCACACGCACACCCTTGCCCATTTTCAGCGGCAAATCGACTGCAAAGATACTACAAATTCTCTCAAAAACAAAAACTTATGCCATTTTTTTCACTTCCGAGCCGAAAAAACGCCCTTGACTCACAGATATCGCCACCACGCGTACCACGTCCGCCTCTTCAGATAGTCCTCGTTCCCCTCCTGGGCATACGCCTCCCGCTCAAAACCAATGCGATAGTATGCCTTCTCCCCGTCCCACCGGCACTGCACCAGCCTCACCAGCCACTCCACGCCATACCACACGTAGAAGCCCACAAACCCCATCTCCACCATCTGACGCGTGTGAATCAGTTCGTGGTTCAGTTCGTGCGGCTTCATCCTGCCCCACCGCCGCTGGACGAACACCACCCCGAAGAGGTTGATGCCATGGAACGTGCCCGGCGGGAAATGCCTGTTGTAAATCACCTTCATCGGGTGCAAAGGTACAGAAAATTTGGTGGATTTCATAGAGAAAACAGGGATTTTTTCACGCGGAAAGAGTTTTTAATGTCACGCAGAAATCGCAGAAAGACGCAGAAAGAGGGGGGTCGCCAGACCACTTGATGATATTTCTGCGTGTTTCTGCGATTTCTGCGTGACACGAAAACCTCCGTTGTTATTTATTTCACGCAGAAAGCACGGAAATACGCAGAAAGAATTATATCTCAGACCCCTGATGATGTTTCTGCGTGTTTCTGCGATTTCTGCGTGAAATAAAAAACTCTCTTTCTGTGTGAGATATAGTCCTTTGTTCTGCGTGTGACCCTTTCCTTTTTTCCCTCCAAACAGAAGTATCAAATAGCAAAAAAGAGAAGTTTGAAAAATTTGTGTTTCGGGAAAAGTTTCCCGTTTTCAAATGTTATCTTATTGATTTATAATAAGAAAAGATTTTTGGTTAGAGGGAAAGTTTTCCCAAAAGAAAATTTTTCTGAAATTTTTCTATGAAAATGTTTGCTTGTTTGGGAAACATTCTATATCTTTGCATCGTTTTCGGCAAGTGAGAAAAAAACGAAGTGAAGGGCAAGATCATGTAGCGACTTTTTTTGAGAATCTCCGTGCTCGGTGTCAACCGAGACAGGGGAAGTTTGGCGAAAATCGGACGTTCGGCGACGGGCATCCGATGAAAAAGCAGACACTGCCGGAAAGAATGTGGGAAGATGAGGATGAGCGACGTGACAAATCACAGATGAACAATGTGAGAGGATAAGGATGAACAATGTGACCAGACAAGACTAAACAATAACAACCCAATAAACCAAAAATAACCATGATTCAGACAGTAAGAAAGCGTGACGGCCGCATCGTAGGCTACAACGAAGAGAAAATCAAGGCAGCCATTCGCAAGGCGATGTTGCAGACCGAACTGGGCGAGGACGACTCGCTCATCCAGAAGATTGCCGACCACATCGGCATCAAGGGCAAGGAGCAGATGACGGTGGAGGACATTCAGGACCTCGTCGAACTGGAGTTGATGGATTCGCCCCGCAAGGAGGTGGCCAAGAAGTATATTGCCTACCGCGATCAGCGCAGCATTGCACGCCGCTCGAAGACGAAGGCAATGTTCCTCGAGATCATCGAGGCGAAGATGACCGATGTGATCCAGAAATCCTATTTCTGTCAAGGCAAGCAGATTGAGGATTTCAAGGTGACCAGAGACAAGGCTACGGTATTCTGGACGAAAGTGGCAAAGCCGTTCTTTACCTTTGCCCATAAGCTGACGGATTTCCTGGCCAGAAATGAAAAGCTGCATGAGAAATCCGTGCTGTTGGAGGATCTGTCCGTGGTCAGCGATCCCATCATTCACCATACCTTTGACACGGGTGAGGGAATCCTGATCCCTGCGGAGATCATTTACAATGCGGAACATGGGTGCAGGAATTTTGTGATCCTGCAGCCCTTTGGCTGTCTGCCCAACCATGTGGTGGGGAAGGGCGTGATCAAATCAATAAGGAGAATACATCCCCTTGCAAACATTGTAGCTATTGACTATGATCCCGGGTCCTCC
>CALAVF010000035.1 GCA_937892315.1 uncultured Prevotellaceae bacterium
GCTCTGGTCGTTGCCGAAAAATTCCTTGCCTTCCACCAAGAACTTCTTGACCGTCTTTCCGTTGATTTTCACGGTGCCGTCGTCTGCCACTTCGGCACCAGGCAGTTTGCGAATCAGTTCTTCCAACACGCTTCCTTCGGGTACTTTGAAGGCATCGGCATTGAAGATGATGGTGTCTTCCTTGACCTCCACCTCCTTCATCTGGGCGGTCACCACGGCTTGCTTCAGTTCGATGGTGTTGGGAACGAGCAGCACCGTGCCAAGGGCATGGTTACCGTTGTTGTTGGCACGGTTGATGGTGACTTGACGGAAGAAGTTATGATAGCCGATGTAGGAGATTTTCACCACGTAAGTGCCGTCCTTCACATTCTTGATGCTGAACGAACCGTCTTCGTTGGTCGTGCCACCTGTCACCATCTTGGCGGTGTCTGCCGTCATCACCAGCACGGTGCTACGCATCAGTGCCTCGCCGTTTTCGCTGTCAATCACTTTGCCTCTGAGCAATGTCTGCGAAAAGGCAACCGTCGATACACATAAAAATAAAAGAGAGAGAAAAGTCTTGTTCAAGCAAGCCATGTTAGTCAGTTTGTTTTGTTTACGCTTGATAAGACACTCGTTTCTGAAAAAGGTTTAATCGTCCAAAGCACAATCGTACCGTTTTTCTCTCAATTTGTCTCTTGTCTTGAAAGTTTTTTCTATCTCTTGTCCTGAAATTTTTTCTGCTGAAAAGTGATAATTCCTTCATGTGAATATCAAAATGTGGCTACAAAAGACACATCTTTGTAGCCGTGTAAACAATATTCACATCTACACCCGCCACGCTCTCTGGTCTTGACCCAACAACGTGGTTCGTTTATATTCGCTACATGGGTCAACACACATTCGCCTCATCTGTTGACCTATATTCGCAACGACTAAAGGTGTTTTTTGTCGACCCTATAAACCCCATTCCTCCCCCAAAAGCATCAAACTATGAGATGCCTGTAAATTATAGTTAAGAAAGCCTGCCTGATATGAAGTTCGCATTCATCATCAGGCAGGCTTTTATGAAGTCAATTATGTAAGTGTCATTGTGCCATTACTTTGCTAATGACAGGCACATGATTCTTCAAATAAATGTACACAATATACACATTCCCTCTCGTAACAGGGATGTTCTCTGAATCAGATGCATTCTTTTTCTGGTAAATCAACTTCCCACTTGCATCATAAATGTTACAATCACTATTGGAAGCATTGCAGATGTTGATGATGCCATCATGATAATTGACATATTGAGTGTCATCAACGATACTTGTGACACTTGTTTCACCATCCATATAGCATGTGAACAGGTCGCTTTGAATTGTACTCCAATCACCATTGAGGTCTTGGAAGCGGATGTTTAGCACATTCGTCTTTCCATATCGGGCATTGCCCTCCTCGTCCTCTATCAAGGTGGTGTTTTCAAGTGTCAGTTCTCGGATGAGGCTGTCAACAGGTATTTGTACATCAAGCACATACGGTGTGGCAGGTTCATCCAACGTAACCAAAGTGGCTTTCTCAAAGTCCTCATTGAACCAATATTGATAAGCCGAGATTTTGTTGTCAGCGACAACGTTTCGTGGCTTCACGAAGAACTGGACAAGTGGAGCATTCCATTGTCCGTCCGTGTCTTGGGCACGGAACGTGAAGGAGTGCAAGCCGTCAGCCAAACTGGAGGCATCTGCATCAATGCTGATGACTCCATCGGAGGTCGAAGCCGACACTTTTGTGGTCAGGTCATGGTCGAACCAATACTCATAGTCGGAAATACGATTGTCCGCACCGTGCAGGATATGGACAAAGAAGGAGACGAGAGGAGCACTCCAGTTGCCGTTGGTGTCTTGGGCACGGAATGTCAACGAGTGCAAGCCTTCCGCTAAAGCCGAAACGTCCAATGACAGGTCAATGTCACCTCCACTGGCGGTTGTCTGTACAATGGCATTCGTCTGGTGATCTATCCAGTATTCGTATTTCGAGATGTCTTGGGCGTGCATCATCAGGACGAGCATACACCCCAAGAGTACAGAAAATGGGCTCAGTTGCAAAAGTCCGTGGATGACCTGACACACCATCCTACCCAAACAACA
>CALAVF010000036.1 GCA_937892315.1 uncultured Prevotellaceae bacterium
TGTTGGTGATTGTCCAGTAGCGAACGCCTGTCTTGGTGCCGTTCTCCTGTGGACGCACATAACCCCAGAACTGCTCAGCCACTGTCTGTTTCCAGATGCCGAGGTTCTGTCCGTAAGCACGGTCGATGTAGTTCTCGTGAGGACCTTTGCCGTAGTATTCAATCTGCGAGAATTCCTTTGGCATCTGCACCTTCATGCCGTAACGCATCAACTGTGGCATTTTCTCTGCATTGGGATTGACGGTGAGGTCTTGCTTCACCACCAGTTTGCCAGCAGGCGTCATGGTGTAGGTGAGTTTGAGGAAAGCCTCCAACTGCTTGATGTCATACTCGGCTGTCACGACATAATTCACGCCGTCTTGCTTGATGTCGAAGCCCTTCTTCTCCAAACGAGGATTCTGCCATGCAGCGAAACGATGCTGGAAGCCTGCTCCGAAGTCGTTGTCGGTAGCAGCACGCCAGAAGTCAGGCGTGAGTTCTGACTCATCTGTAATCATCGGAGTGCCATCCACGTCGATGTAAGCCACATAGCCAGAGCGCTTGTCGAAAGTCACGTTCACGCCATTGGCTGAGAGGACAGCATACACGGAACGGTCGTCGAGAGCCACAGAGGCAGGAGCGTTCTTTGCCTTCTTGTCTGCAACTGGTTGAGCCGTGATGGCATCAACGGTTGGGAAGGCGTATGGAGTCAGTTCAAACTGGTTGTGAGCCACGATGTCGCCTTTTTTCAGAAGACCCTCATTGTCCAGGAGTCGGGCATCCACATTCACCAAGATTTCCTTGCCTTTATACTCATCCTTGGCAACTGCCTCGGCAATCGCATCAATCGTGAAGAGTGCCTTGCCCTGTGGAGGAATGGCAGCAGGAATGTGTTCGGAAGCCTTTGCCACCGACTTGCCATCGACCAGCACTTCATACTCGAACATCACATAGTCGAGCGGACGGAAGAAGTTCTCATTATACACTTCCACCTCACCCGTCTTGGCATCCTTCAACGTTGCCCAGATGTTCTGATACTCATACTGAATCTCATACGCATGAGGGTTTGGCACACGATCGGGATTGATGACACCGTTACAGTTGAAGTTGTTGTCGCTGGCTGGGAAACGACCATAGTCGCCACCGTATGTCCAAATCTCCTTGCCTGTGATTTTGCTCTTGCCACGAAGACCTTGGTCGATGAAGTCCCAGATGTAGCCACCCTGATAGTTGGGCAGACGGCGAATCATGTCCCAATATTCCTTGAAGCCACCACCAGAGTTACCCATCGTGTGGGCATACTCACACTGGATGAGCGGACGAGGATTGCCTTCCTTGCAATAGTTCTCGCAATGATTATAATCGGCGTACATTGGGCAATAGATGTCGCTCTTGCCGTTCTTGTGTGCCTGCTCATACTGGCATGGACGAGAGGGATCGTATGCCTTCACAAAGTCGTAGGCATCCTCAAAGTTCTTGCCATAACCAGCCTCATTGCCAAGACTCCAAACAATGATGGCAGGATGATTCTTCAATACATAAATATTGTGGCGTTCACGCTCGATGTGCATATCGTGGAAACGGGCATCCTTTGCCAACGACTTCTCACCATAGCCCATTCCGTGGCTCTCGATGTTTGCCTCCGCGGTGATATAGATGCCATATTCGTCGCACAACTCATACCAGCGCGGGTCGTCGGGATAGTGGCAGGTACGCACGGCGTTCACATTGAGTTGCTTCATCACCTGAATGTCCTGAATCATACGGTCAACAGACACCACATAACCACCATCGGGGTCGAGTTCGTGGCGGTCAACACCCTTGATGAGAATCGGCTGACCATTCACCAGCAACTGCTGATTCTTGATTTCCACCTTGCGGAAGCCGATTCGCTGCGGGATGCACTCAAGCAGTTTGTCGCCATCGTAGAGAGAGACGTAAAGGTTGTAGAGGTTAGGCGTTTCTGCTGTCCATTTCAATGGGTTCTTTGCCTCCAGCGTTGTCTCGGCATTGTCAGCCTTCAATGTTTCCGCGTAGGTGGCAATGGCTTTCCCATCCTTATCCACCAACTTCAGTTCCACACGCTTGCCCTTGGCATTCACCGTAGAAACCTTCACGTTCAACTTTCCGTCCGTGTAGTTGTTCACGAGGTCGGGCGTGATGAACACATCATCCACGTGGCTCTGCGGACGAGCATACAGATAGCACTCACGGGCAATGCCGCCAAAACGCCAGAAGTCCTGGTCTTCGTTCCACGAACCGTCGCACCAGCGCATCACCTGC
>CALAVF010000037.1 GCA_937892315.1 uncultured Prevotellaceae bacterium
CAAAGGCAGAAATCAAGAGGCACGGACACGTAATGGGAAAGATTTCCTGCTGTCGGTGCTCAATGGGTACAACGACGGACAATCTGCCATCGTCGGCATCAGAACCCCGAATCTCGACCCTGAGGCTCCAGAGGCATACGCAGTTATTAGTATCGCCTACGGTTCACTCTTTTTCCGTTACGACAACCAACGAAACTATTATTTGTCAAATCCCAATATGGAGACATATACCGTAAGTCGCAAAGCCCCATGGAGAATTTCAGGAAGAAGAATCTCCCAAATTCGTTTTGACCCATCATTTGCTGACTACATTATTTATTCTATGGACAATTGGTTTATGAATTTTGATATTGCATATATAGAAGGATTAGAATACATAAACACCTCTTATGTTACATCGATGAATAATTTGTTTTATGGGTGCAGTAAACTTAGACAGTTAGATGATTTCTGGAAGTTGAAAACCGATCTTGTCGTGTCTATGAGTAATATGTTTTATGGATGCCATTCGCTGGTATCCATCGAATTGAAAGCGACTAATACTGCCAACGTGACTACTATGAACAATATGTTTTATGAGTGTACATCTTTGGTGAATCTCGATTTGAGCAATGTGAACACAAGTAAAGTCACCAATATGAATGGCATGTTTTATAGATGTGAAAAACTCGACAATGTTTACATGGACCCTAAAACGTTTGACACAAGCAACGTGACAACGATGAAAAGGATGTTCTATAAATGCAAAAAACTTCCTTATGTAAATCTGACTCGTTTCGACACAAGAAACGTAACGGACATGAGTGCCATGTTTCAAGAATGCTCAATTATGAACCACTTAGATTTGAGCAGTTTCAATACGGCCAATGTTGCCACAATGAACAATATGTTCTATGGATGTTCAGGCCTTGAGAAGATTTACGTGAGTGACGAGTGGAGTAATGAAAATGTAACATCGTCCATCGGAATGTTCCGTGGATGCACATCCCTTGTCGGAGGTGAAGGAACCATATATGATACGAATCATACAGATGGCAACTATGCTCATGTGGATGGCGGGACAGACAATCCTGGCTATTTCATCTATCGGGAAAGCACTGGCATCGAATCGCCTTCTGCACAACAAGGAAACGCTGGGGATGGTTGGTACACCCTCAGTGGCATCCGATTGAAGGAAGAACCTACACAAAGGGGCGTGTACATTCATAACGGGCGAAAAGTCGTCAAATAAATTAGAATAGAAAAAGTATGATGAGAAACGTTTTGACAATCTTTGGGTTGCTGTGTTCATGCTGCATTTTGCAAGCAATGCCGATTGACACGACGACCGCACAGCAAAAGGCGTTGGCTTTTGTTCAAAGCCATCTTTCAGAGGACACAGATACACTCACGTTGGAACTCGCCATGAAGAGCGAGGTTTTCTGCGTGTTCAACATCAATGAGCATGATGGCTTTGTGATGGTTGCAGGCGATGACCAAATGCCAGAAGTCTTAGGATATAGCGACATGGGAACTTTTACCCCCCCCGACCGCATCCCTGAAAACATGGCTGAATGGCTCAAGAGTTATGCGGCACAACTGGAATGTTTGAGGACTCAGCCTGATGCCAACCCCGTCTCTCACAAAGCGGTGTCAAAGACGGCGATTGCCCCCATGCTGCAACGTTTGACTTTCAACGAAGAAATGGAAACGCTCTTCGCCGATTCTTTGGCTTCAGCAGGGAGCATGACAACGTCTTTGGCAGAAATCATCTGTTATCATCAGCAAGTTACGAGCATGGCACAAGTACACACTGGCACGATAATGGCTTTGCGAGAATCCATTTTGTCTGCCAACGATTCGCAGGGCATCATACGGACACTCGTCAATGACTTTGATTGCTATGATGACATTCACGAAGTGAAAAGGTTTTTCTATTCATCGGAACATTGGGACCAAATCGTCTATCGAGAATTGAGGGACAAACGCCCTATCCTCTATTGTGGAGAATCGCAAGACAGCATCACCTACGCTTTTGTGATTGACGGTTATGCTCCAGACAATTATTTCCACATCAACTGGGATTCGGAGGGTGTAAACAATGGCTATTTCCTGCTTTCCATCTTGGAGGAGTTTGATGATGGACAATACATCTTTGCTGGCATTCAACCTTCAACTCCTTCTGATATTCCTCAAGCCTATGTTATATGGAACAACACAGCCCTATTATTCTATTACGATACAGACAGATACAATCACCCAGACCTCAGACAAGCCAAAGGAACCTATACTATCAGCACATGGCATGAAGTTGCATCCGAGATTGAAGGTGTCAATTTCATGAACACATTCACTAACTATACAATATATTCTTTAAATAGTTGGTTCTGCGGTTGCAAAAAATTGAGAAGATTGAGTTTTGACAAAAATTTCAATACAACTTATACAACCTCTATGGATAGTTTGTTTTATGAATGTGAAAGCATTACGGAACTAAAAGATTTTGCGATAGGGACCAAGAATGTGACAAGCATGAGTCACCTATTTTACGGATGTCTGAATCTTGAAAAATTAGACCTTAGTTGTTTCAATACGGAAAAAGTAACAAATATGAATAGTTTGTTTTATGATTGCAAAAAACTTAAAGAACTTAATGCCGCAAGTTTTAACAACAAAAATGTAGTATATATGAATGGCATCTTTCATGGATGCGAATCCCTTGACCCAAACTCTTTCTACATCAACATGGGGCATTTC
>CALAVF010000038.1 GCA_937892315.1 uncultured Prevotellaceae bacterium
ACTGTCATAGCGTATTCCGTCAACCTCAACAATCTCGTTGTGGTATTTGCTCTTCTTTTGATACCATTGCTTCGCCATGTTCATTTTTCCTTTATTAGTTCAAATGTCAACACATACATATCGTGGAAATCCATGTAGATTTTTTCGATGTCCATCTTCGCTTTTTGATACATCTTTTCTATTTGGTCGGTTTTTACCGTGACTTGAAGAATCTTGTCCTTTATTGTCCTTATGGCAAAACATCGTGGGGTGTCATAACAAAAAACACGTATTGAGCTTTCTTCGATATGACACGCACGGCTTAGTATATCAATTAAATCGAATCTGCTAAGTTCTTCGCTTTCATCAGGTATTAAGTTTTCGCCATCATATATTCTTACCTCTAATGCTTGCAGGCAAATCTTAAAATCCTCATTCCATGATATTTTGGCGTTTTTCACAAATGCTTCATCCCATTTGTTTCTGCACCATTCTATTGCTTCTTTGGCGTTTTCGACAGAGTTGTTCAGTTTGTCAAATTCTTCTTGTGTCAGTATCATATCGTTATTCTTTTACGAGTTCAACATAATCGTGAATCGGTGCATGGATTGTCTTATGCACTTTGATGGTGCCGTTCTTGAACCATTTGTTCAGTATGCTTCTGACATCCTTGTCAACAGCGGAAAACAACTCCGTTTTCGTTACCATGTTTGGCACGGTGGTTGACTTCGCTTTCTCCTCCTGCATAGTGGAGAGTTTTTCATATATGTATTTTTCGAGGTTTTCCATATTAGAAATTATCGTTTTCAATATTGAATACATCTCCTTTGTGTGCCACCGCCACTTTTACGAAAGGAAGTGCGTCCTGTACAGATTGTCTCGCGAAGTCTTCGTTGATATTTTGGTGACTGAGGTGGATTAGTATTATCTGCTTTGTGCTTGTGGATATGTTAGCCTTGCAGAACTTGCAGCAATCCTCCAAGCCCATGTGGTATTCTGGGTGGCTCATGCTCACATCGTGGTGGTCGAGGTTGTCGAGCAGGGTGTCATCGTCGTGGTTGCATTCGACCATGATGCAGTCAATATCCTTGAAACGGTATCTGCATTCCATAGTGTCGGTGACGAACACGATGCGGTTTTGTTCCGGTGTCTCTACCAAAAAACCGTAATTTGGTACGTTATGGGCGACTTTGAACGGCTGGATGGAGAATTGCCCCACCTCGTTGCGTTTGCCGCTCACAAGGGGCAAAAATCCGTCCAATCCGGCGTCTTTTATCACCTCTTCGTGAGCATATACCGGGATGCCACGTCTGATAAACTCTTTTGCTGTACTCATATTAAGATGGTCTGTGTGCCTCACCGGTGGCTGCACACACATGCAGCCACATTTTTCAGTCCTCCATTTTTTAGTTGTTCGGCATAATCCATAAACCTGCATCCCAATTCGAGGATAAGGGTTTGACCGCCACTTTCGATGATGTATCCGTTTCCTTGGCTCGAACTCCCGCAAATTTTTATCGTTGTCATTGCTGCATTTTATAAGTTGATACCATACTGTTCTTTCATCCATTTCTTTGCCCATTCAGGTGGGTCGGTGAGGTCTTTCAGCACCTCGTCGTATAGTTGGAACACCTCGACAAACTCCTTGGCTGGTGTTTCTCCTCCGTTTACGTGCCACCGCTTCTGTATATAGTCGCAGTCGGCTTGGAATTTGGGTGACAGCACCATTGCCTCGTGGTTGCCGAAGTGCAGTAGTATTGCCATTGTCTTGGCGGCGTAGTCCACGCTGAATGCCGGTATGCCAGCGGCGAGGCAGGCGTCGTTCCATTGTTGTCTAAGATTATCCATAGGTTAAGTATTGAACCAACTTCCGTGTACAAATCCTCTCGCACATTCGTCCTCTGGCTGCGGGTAATGCCACCAGCCACCGCCGAAGCAGCACTCGCCCCATTCGGGTCTGTACCAGCGGCAGTCGCCGCATTGCATCAGTTCCTCTATTTCGCTATTCTCGCGTTGCATTTTATTACCTTTCCTTTCTTGTCTTGTTCGTGTCCGTAGTACTCGATATGAAGCCCAGCCAACCAGTCAAACAAAGCATTCTCGTCAGACATCAGTAGCACGTAGATGGCTTCGGTGTAGGCTTTGTTTTTGTCATTCTCAAGGAGAAGCAGACCATCGTCGTGCAGTTTCATCAGCACCTGTCGTGCCCCTTGCCGTAGCAGAGCGCAATCGTGCAGTCTTATCGGTTTGTTAACTTCTTTAGATTCCATTTAGATCGGAAGAGCGTCGTGTAGGGAAAGA
>CALAVF010000039.1 GCA_937892315.1 uncultured Prevotellaceae bacterium
TCTTCCGTTCTCTGACTTGACGTATGCGTGGCTGAGGAAGTACCACTGACCGTCAAACTGGTAGGCGGAGTTGTGTCCCGCACCGAAGAACTCCTCGTTGGGACCGATGAGGGTGTCGCCGCCACCTTTTTCCATTGGCTGCCCTTTGCTGTCAATGTATGGACCCGTGATTTTCTTGCTCCGTCCCACCACGGTGCGGTAGGTGCTGCGTTCGCCTCGGCAGCAATAGTCGAAACTGACGAAGAGGTAGTAGTATTTGCCGTTCTTGATGATGAAAGGTGCTTCCACCGCATTCTCGCCTGCCTCGATGGTGTCGTTGCCCTCGATGGTGAAATTGGCTACCTGGTCAATGTCGGCAATGCTGAGTTTTCTGCCCACACGCCGAGAGATGGTCTTGGGCTTTGAGGCGAGGGTCTTGAAGTCAGGCTTGAGTTTCACCAACTGGATGCCGTCCCAGAAGGAACCGAAGGTGAGCCAAGGCGTACCTTTCTCATCTACAATCAGATTGGGGTCGATGCAGTTGTAGTTGTCCACATGCTGATGGGAGAGGATGACCGGACCCTGGTCAACCCACAGATAATCGGGCGACGTGGGGTCGAGCGTCTTGTTGGTTGCCAGTCCGATGGCAGAACGGTTTTTGCCGAAGGTGGAGCATGAGTAATAGAGCAGCCACTTGCCGTCGTGGTAGGAAATGTCGGGAGCCCAGGTGTGTCCGCGATAGCCACGGATGGAATCGACTGCCCATTGCGGAGGGGTGCTGAAGGCGGATTTCTCCTGCTGCCAGGTCTTCAGGTCGGCAGACGAAATGCTGCCCACTCCCATGCCGGTGGAGAAGATGTAGTAGCGGCCGTCCTCGCCACGAGCCATCACGGGGTCGTGGACATCGGGATTTTCGGCGTTGAAAAAGAAACGGGGACGACGACGCTCTTGTGGTGCGTCTTGTGCCGATGCGGCGAGCGTGAGGGCTGCAAAGAGCAGCGTGAAGATTTTTTTCATTGTTCTATGGGTTAAATGATTGTCAGTTGGTCTGTTACGATGGGCGGCTTCCGCCATCCCCTTTGTCTCGACAGGGGATACGCTCTTAACACTCGCTGCTATCGCCCGTTGGCTTTTGCAGTTTCATCACCGTCCAGTTGTTCCTTTCGACTACTTTTTCTATCGAAAGTTTATTCTCGCAGGCGACTTTTTTCATGTCGGGCACATCTTCGGTGAAGAAGCCCGAGATGAACAGGGTGCCGTCGGGGTGGAGGTGCTGCACGTAAGTGGGCATGTCTGCCGTCAGGATGTTCTTGTGGATGTTGGCGACGATGGTGTGGAAGGTTCCTTCGATGGCGGAGGCGTCGCCCAACACCACCGACACATTATTTATATTATTAAGGGCGAAATTCTCCTTGGCATTCTCCACGCTGAACTCGTCAATGTCGATGGCGACGACCTCTTGTGCCCCTCGCATCGCCATGGCAATGCCAAGCACACCCGTGCCGGTGCCCATGTCGAGCACTCGCTGGCCGGTGAAGTCTTCAGCCAAAAGCAAGGAGGTGATTTGGTAGGTCGTCTCGTGCGAACCCGAACCGAATGCCATGCGAGGGTTGAGACGGATGCCGAACTCACGCTCCAGAATGGGGTCGAAGTGGTGCTGTTCCCACTCTTCGTTCCAGTCCTTGTTCTCGAGGGTGTGGACGGTGTAAGAAAATTGGCTGTCGGGGAGGAAGATGTTGTCGAGGGTGTCGTTGAGGCTTTCCTCGCAAAAGTCCTGTTGGGGAATGTACGCCTTGATGCCCGTTTCGGTCTGTTCAAAACTGTCGAAGCCGCTCTCGACTAGCATGGCGCAGAGGATGTCGCAGGCGGCTTCGGAATAGGGGGTGACGGTGATGTCGGTGTAGAGATATTGCATTAGTTTTCTGCTTTGATGGTCATGTCCATCAGGTCTTGGTAGTCGCCGTGGAAAATGTTAACGTCCACATACCCTTTGATGCCATCCACCTTGCCAGCATCGGTGTGTTGCCAGAAAGCCCAGTCGCCTTTGTATTCGAGCGAATCGACATAGTAGTGGGCAATCCAGTAGGGGAATCGGTCAAAGTCGGGCGTGTTGAGGTAGGAGGTCTTGAACTTATAACCCGTGTAGAGGATGGGTGTCACGCCGTAGTGTTTCTCCACAACTTTCATCCAGTTGAGCACCTCCCGCTGCAGTTGCTGGGTGGTGTAGTTGCCCGTCTCTTCCACGTCCAGCACAGGCGGAAGGTCTTTCTCGTCGAGTTGCACCATCTTGCAATAATACTTGGCTTGTTCCTTGCCGGGAGTGAAAGGGCTGAAATAATGATATGCACCACGGATGATGTCGTTCTTTCGGGCGTTGTAGAAATTCTGGTTGAAGTTTTCGTCCCAAATGTTGGTGCCTTGGGTCGCCTTGACAAACACGAACGATACGGGCGCACCCTGAATCTGTGCGTTACGCAGTTTGTCCCAGTTGATGTCGCCCTGATAATGAGAGATGTCAATGCCGCGCACTCGTCCTTTGGGGTAAGTGACATTGCCATACAGGGCTTTCCACCGGAAAGAGTAGGGGCCAACGAATGTTTTGTAGAAGAAAGCGATGTAGATGACGACAATAATGCTCAACGCAGTCCATAAAATATAAGAAGGCACACGACGGAGCGGATTCCGTCGCGTGCCTTTCTTTTTTCGTGTGGATTTACGTTTCTTGGTGGGCATTATTTTGCCTGTTCAAGTTGAAGTGTCTTCGTGGTCTGGTCGCAAACCTCTGATGGACCCCAGTACTGGATAGGACCTGGGTAAACATAATCGGTTTCCTTGGCCCACTTCTCACGATGAGCGGCAAAATACTTGAATGGAGCACCGTCCAGTTCAACCAGTGCCTTGCGGATAACGGGCTTCATCTTGCCGTTACGCTTCTCAAGGTTCATCATCATCGTGATTGGCACACCGCCGGCAATCCACTCTGCTGCAGGAGCAGTGGTGTTCTTGATGACAGACATGTAGCCAGTCTTGCCGTTGGCGATGAGGCGAGATGCGTTGTAGCCGAGTGAGTAGCAGTAGTCAGCATCGTAGTTGGATGGAGCGGCACAACGACCTTCGTAACCGAAGAAGTGGTGCTGAGTGCCGAACTTGCCCACGTACTTGCCAGATTTCTTCCAGACAGCGAGTTTGTCTGCCACCATGCGAGAGAGGAGTTTCTCTGTCTCGATGAGCGATACCTGCACGTTGCCGTGTGGGTCGCGGTCGAGGGCGAGTTGCGCAGCCACGTCTGCAGGAAGTGACTTGAACACGTAGAGGTTCTCGCGAGAAATGTGAGACTTCACGAAATCAAGTTGCTCGTTGGCAGTTGTGATGGTCTTTGCCTCTGGGAGAGCCAGCACGTCGTTCAGTTCTGCGATGAGTTTCTTGATGGCAGGGATGAACTCGATGATACCCTCTGGAACGAGGACAGTACCGAAGTTGTTGCCTTCAGCAGCACGAGCAGCCACAGCCTCTGCGATGTAAGTCACCACGTCGTCGAGTGACATCGCCTTAGCCTCTACTTCCTCTGAAACGAGACAGATGTTTGGCTGGCACTGGAGTGCACACTCGAGAGCGATGTGAGAGGCTGAACGACCCATCAACTTGATGAAGTGCCAGTACTTACGGGCAGAGTTGCAGTCACGCTGGATGTTACCAATTAACTCCGAGTAAGTCTTGCAAGCCGTGTCGAAACCGAAAGAAGTCTCAATCTGCTCATTCTTCAAGTCGCCGTCGATAGTCTTAGGACAACCAATCACCTGAACGCCATACTTCTTGGCTGCATAGTACTCAGCGAGCACACAAGCGTTCGTGTTGGAGTCGTCACCGCCGATAATCACGAGAGCCTTGATGCCGAGTTCGCGAAGAATCTGGATACCTTTCTCGAACTGGTCTTCCTCTTCCAACTTGGTACGGCCAGAACCGATGATGTCGAAACCGCCTGTGTTGCGATACTTGTCCATCAACTCAGGAGTAATCTCCATGTAGTTGTGGTCAACGAGACCGCCAGGGCCGAGGATGAAACCGTAGAGTTTGTTGGCTGGGTTGAGTGACTTCACACCGTCGAAGAGACCAGAAATCACGTTGTGACCACCAGGAGCCTGACCACCAGAAAGGATGATACCTACGTTGAATGGAGGAAGTTCCACAGGAGCACCTGGCTCGAAAGTGATGACAGGCATTCCGTAAGTGTTAGGGAAGAGTTCCTTGATCTCAGCCTGATTGCCTACCGACTGAGTAGCAGCACCTTCAACAGCCTTGACTGGACCCTGAAGTGCCTTGGGAAGTTTCGGCTGATAAGCAGCACGAGCCTTCTGAAGATTTGAAATTGCCATTGTTATATTTGTTTTTAATTAGTTGAAAAATAGTTATTTCTTGCTAATTGCCTCACGTGCCGCTTTCACATAGCCAAGGGCTTCTTTGCACTTGTCGGTCACGTACTCCCAGTCGCCTTCCTTCACCTTGTCGCTGGGGAAAAGTTTGGAGCCCATGCCGACGCAGTAAACGCCTGCCTTGAACCATGCGGTAAGGTTCTCCTCTGTAGGAGCCACGCCGCCAGTCACCATGATTTTTGACCAAGGCATTGGAGCCTTCAAGTTCTTCACCATGGCAGGACCATACACGTCGCCCGGGAAGAGTTTTGTGAGGTCGCAACCCAATTCCTGGGCAGCACCTACCTCGCTGACAGAACCGCAACCGGGGCAGTAGGGGATGAGGCGGCGGTTGCAGACAGGAGCAATCTCCGGGTTGAAAAGAGGGCCCACGATGAAGCAGGCACCCATTTGGATGTAGAGGGCTGCCGTTGGAGCATCCACCACCGAACCCACGCCAAGTGCCAATTCTGGGCACTCAACGGCTGCATACTTCACACACTCGGCAAACACCTCGTGGGCGAAGTCGCCGCGGTTTGTAAACTCAAATGCACGGACACCGCCATCGTAGCAAGCCTTGATGACCTTCTTGGCTACTTCAGCATCCTTGTGGTAAAACACAGGCACCATGCCTGTCTCACCAATCTTAGCCATAACGGCCAATTTATCGAATTTTGCCATATTATCGTTGTACACGGCCGTTAGCGTTGCCACCAGCCAATGCTTCTACTTCTTCTACTGATACATGATTGAAATCGCCAGGAATAGTGTGCTTCAGAGCCGATGCTGCCACCGCAAACTCCAGCGCCTCGCCTTGTGTGGGCTTCGTGAGCAGACCGTGGATAAGGCCGCCAGAGAACGAGTCACCACCACCTACACGGTCGATGATAGGATTGATGTCGTAACGCTTGCTCTGGTAGAACTCCTTACCGTTGTAGATCATCGCCTTCCAGC
>CALAVF010000040.1 GCA_937892315.1 uncultured Prevotellaceae bacterium
CCTGCTGTGGAGGAGCCTGCTGTTGAAGAACCAGCCGCTACAGAAGCAGCCGAAGAGCCTCAGGCAGAAAACTCAACGGCTCCTATCGCCACTTATGAGACAAAAGCCCAGGTCGTTGAACGGCTGAAAGCACTTGCTGCAAGAGACGAAGAAGTAACACGTCAAGAACTCGACAGCCTGAAGAGCAACTTCTACCGCATCCACCATCAGGAGGCTGATGCTGCCTACAAGAAGTTCATCGAAGAAGGCGGAAATGCCGAAGAGTACACCCCTGCCCCCAACCTTGAAGAAACAGATTTCAAGGAGCAGATGACTCTCATCCGCGAGAAACGTGCGGCTGCCGCTGCCGCTCTTGAGCAGGAACGCGAGGCAAACTTCCAAAAGAAGACAGAAATCATTGACAAAATAAAGACGCTGACAGAAAATCCAGACGAAATCAATCGTGCCTACAACGACTTCAAGGAATTGCAGCAGCAGTGGAACGACATCAAGGACGTTCCTGCCGAAAAGGCGACATCCCTCTGGAAGAACTACCAGCAGGCAGTAGAAGCATTTTACGACACCCTGAAACTCAGCAACGAACTGCGTGCTTACGACTTCAAGAAAAACCTTGAACGCAAGACAGCACTCTGCGAGGCAGCCGAAAAGTTGGCAGACGAGACAGACATCATCTCCGCTTTCCGCAAGTTGCAGCAACTCCATCAGGAGTTCCGCGAGACAGGTCCTGTCGCCAGCGACCTTCGTGAACAGATTTGGACACGCTTCAAGGATGCTTCCACCGTCATCAACAAGCGTCATCAGGAGTATTTCGAGGCTCGCAAGCAGCAGGAAGAGGAGAACCTCACCAAGAAGACAGCCATCTGCGAGGCCATCGAAGGCTTCAACCTCGACGAACTGAAGACCTTTGCCGAGTGGAATGCCATCTCCGACAAGATTACCGCCCTGCAAGCAGAGTGGAAGACCATCGGTTTCGCTCCGCAGAAGATGAACACCAAGATTTTCGAGCGTTTCCGTGCCGCTTGCGACAACTTCTTCACTCGCAAGAGCGAATACTTCCAATCCGTCCGCAACAACCTCAACCAGAACTACGCCCTCAAACTTGACCTCGTGGAGAAAGCCGAGGAACTGAAGGACAGCACCGAATGGAAGAAAACCACCGATGCACTTGTTGAGTTGCAAAAGAAGTGGAAGGAAATCGGTACTGTGCCCAAGAAGTACAGCGACCAGATTTGGGAGCGTTTCAATGCCGCTTGCGATGCCTTCTTTGCCGCCAAAAAAGAGGCAAACCAAGGTGCTCACGCCGAGCAAACAGAGAACATGGAGAAGAAGAAGAGCATCATCGATGACTTGGCAGCCATTGTGCCAGAAGAGTTCGAGGGTGACCTTCGTGCCAAACTCCGTGCCGCACAGGAAGAGTGGAACCAGATTGGTCACGTGCCATTCAAGGAAAAAGATAAACTCTACAAACTCCTCCGCGAGCAGATGGACAGGCTTTATGGCTTCGCCAACCAGAACGCCACGAAGCGTCGCATCGACCGCTTCAAGGAAAGTATCAAGGGTGGCAACGGCAACGATATCCGCTCACGCCTCATGCGTCAACTCGACATCCTCAAGAACGAGATTAAGACCTACGAGAACAACCTCGGCTTCCTCAACATCTCCAACAAATCTAAGCAGAGCAACACCCTTGTCGAAGAACTCAATCGCAAGATGGACAAACTCCGTGCAGACATGGAAGAAGTAAAGGCTAAAATCGCCGCACTCGAGGAGAACAACTAAAAATCCCCCTAAAACCAGAAGTAGCAGCACATGGTGCCGCTACTTCATTTTTCTGACCATCCACCACCACACATTATCCCACCACACACGTGGCAACTCATACGGAGCCAACGGCATCAAGCGGCACATCCTTGTCAAACGCCGCCAAAACTTCCTCACCTTCTTTTCCTGCCCATACACGCCGACAGACAAGTCATCCGCACTCACCACACCCACCTTCATAATATCGTCCAGCAGCAACCTTCCCAACCATTTACTGGGCGGACAGAGCAACACACCATCCTCCATCCCCCACAAACTGAAAATATGCATCACGGCAGCCACAAAATTCCCCAGCCCTAACACGCTCAGCATCTCCATCGCCTCCTGCCGCTCATCCGCCGATGCACTCAGCATCAGCCAATAATAATCCACCAACTGTTTCATGCCGCACCCCTCAAACGCCCAGTGGTGCAGCAGATGCAACAAGATGAACACAAGGTCAAAATTCTTCGAGGGCACCCGAATCCTCCCCACTCCCTCAGGCAGTTCCACCAGATGGTTCCACGGCTTCGGCTCTATCTCCTCCATCCATTTCCTCAGACGCTCATCACGCTTTGGTGACGACAGCCGCACAGGCATGTAATGCACTTCCATCTCCACTCCATCCTTCAGCCTTGTCGCCACGTGGTACATATTCGGACCTTCCACCTGCTCATAGTGCGACCTCATATACTCCACAACCTGCTCCTTTCCACCCTGCATCCACACATCAATATCTCCCGTCGCCCTTCTCAACGGTTTCGGGTACAACACGCTCATCCCCTGCCCCTTCAGGATGCACACACGCATCCCATCCTGCTCAAACCTCTCACACACCTCCACACACGTCTTGTTCAGCCTCCGATTCTCCCTTGCCAGATAATCCTCCGCAGCCGCCCAATCCATAATCACCTCCACAGGTGGCATCTGCTCCTTCGGCAGCCTTTCCACCCCATCAAACATCACCCCCACAAGCCCCTGCCTCACAGACATGGCAAACAACTCCTCCCACTCTTTCGACGTGGGGGTGACATCCAAGTGCTTCGCATTGCCCAAGGCAACACGCATCAACTGGAGAAAAGATTCAGATGAAGAAGCCATAGTATTTCATTTGAGTCGTAAGAGAAAGATAAAGAGAGCCGTAAAACACAGCCCTCTTTCATCGTTACATAAATTAGATCATGTACAAAACTGCAGAGTTTTCACTCTTCGTTAAAGACATCCTACAACTGGTTATCCCAAATCGTAACCTCATTGGTTTGTTCTGGAACCGGAGTCGGATCAGGTCTTCCTGAAGAACAAATGACATAACTCTTCACACGAGGAGCACGCACTTTCACTTCGGGTTTAACATAAACAGCCTTCATAATTTCTTATTTTTTATTATTTTACATTTACTTTACAAACACTTTCTTTCCATTGTAGATGTAGAAGCCCTTTGTTGGAGCAGTCACAGGAATACCTTGCAATGTGTAGAAGACACCCGTTTCAAACGTTCTGCCGTTTTCAGGAGCAACCTCTTCAAGCGTTTCCTCTTGCTGGATTCTTTCTATGCCTGTAGCAATTTCTTCTTCATCAAGGAAATAAACCTGCTGGATGTCCTTACTGTCAAGGATACCCTCTTCCAGAGCACGACGCTTAGCCTCCGCACCCTGATGATCCAACTCTCTCACACTGGTCAACTGCATGTATGCCGTGTGATGATTAGGAAGGCCACCAGCATACGGAGTACCGTTCAATTCTGTGCCCTTCTTCATGACGAGATAGAATCCTAAACCGGAAATCTGTTCTTTAATCACATCCTCTTTAGTATAATCTTCCTCATCGTATGTTACAGTATATCCCTGTGCCGCAAGCATGTAATTCCAGTAGGTGTAATCACCCTTTATCTTACGCTGATCGAGGATACCGGACTCGTTCTCCTTATCACGCTCAGAATATGGAATGTCTGATGGCAGCACCACACCGACAAGTTTGTTACCCGACATATCCGACGTCGGTGTGTTGATATCCGTTGTGAAGAGTGGCCAAGAAGTTGCACTTCTACTTCCATAAGAATTTGCCACATCACCTGTCACCATTACACCAGACGTGTTAGGCTCAGTCCAAAGCCATGTGGCGGGAACAAACAGAACCGATGCCACATTCACCTTACCACCCGCATTGAAATGAGAGCCATAGTCGTGGTCAACACCTGTCACCTTATAAGCCATCTGCTTTGCACCAAGGAATGTATATGCCAACGTGTAGTCAACAGGATATTCACGAGCCTCCGTTGCATAACCAGCCGCTGACACATTCTTCGTGTTGACAGAAACCGCTAACTTATGGAGTGTCACATTTTTCAGATAGAGATCGATGTCACCTCCTGTACCTGCTATCTTATATACATACAATGGTATATTTTCAACGTAACCACTCCATCCATCGTAGTATACGCGACCTGTATAATTTTCGTGTGAAATATAGTTTGTAACATTACCCACAGCAACACTTGAACCATTTGTATCACCCGTCACTGCCAAATATACGGTCTCTCCAGACTTTACATTGGGAACTTTTACTTGATATACATTGCTACCAAAAATCAAGCCATTTGTGTTAGGCTCAAGTTGAAGACCTGTATCAGTTTCATCCCAGTATTCTGTAGGCATGATACCCAAACCATTCAACTCGGGAACAGGCTCTTCATACGCCGTGTAGTAATTATACTTGAAGCCATAGAAACCTAACTTCGAGCCTGTGCAATACACCTTGTAGGTTGCACCAGCCTTGACTGGGAAGGTATATGTACCATAGTATTTAGCACCTACCGTAATACCATTATAGCCATCCAAAGGTTCGTCATTCTCCAAAATATAGAAGTTCTTATCTTTATTCAGCACCACACCAACCTCAATGGTTCCATTATATTTGGGGTAAATGGCATATACCGTTCCTCCATAGGCAGAACCATCAATACCATTACCTTCTGTAAAAGCAGAGAACCCTTTTGAACTCAAAGTTGAACTTGTCTTTGCTGCAGTAAAGGTCTGTGCCAAACTACCTGCATCTGGACTATAAACACCATAAATCACCTTTGCTACTTCTTCGCCATTTCCATAAACAGGAACAACTTGACGAGAAGCAAACTTCTCACCAGTAGACACAGCGTATGTCACAGAGCCCGAAGGCGTACCATAGTTATTCATCACCCAAGCAATCAGGTTTTCTGGCTGACCAAAATTATAAACTTTCGTATCACCTGAGGCAGCAGTCCAATGGTGATAGCCTGACATATACGCATCTGTTGACAATTTGTTTTTCGTATCATTTCCTGTAGAAGTATTGAAGTGCTCCATTGCCCATGTGTAAGGATACTGCTTCACGTTGTAGTCGTACTCATAGACACGCACTTCCGTATGGAGACTGTCGAGCAAGTAAGGCTGTTCCACCTCCGTATAGGTGTCTGTACCAGAGGACGTATTTCTTGTGCCTTGGAAGTGAGTACCTTTCTCAATGAGCGTGAAGCGACCATGAGCACCCTTGTTGATGACCAGGGTGTTACCATTCATGTAGCAGTTGCTTTCAGTCAAGCCACCTGTTCGGTTCACAATTTCAAACACTTGGTCAAGGCTACTCTGCAAATGAATCTGACCACGAGCATCGGTGAAAGTGGTAGAGAGGTCTTGCTGACCTGCACGGCGAAGATAGGTGTAGAGGTCAACATGCCCATTGGAAGTGACCCAGTTGAAACTCTTGTCAGGGTTGTCGCCCGATGCGATGGCGATATTCAAGTCGGTATCGACAAATTCGTCCACTTCACCCACCTTGATGTTGTAGATGTCTGCCCAACCATCCTGACTCAACGTGAAGGACACGTCGCCGTCGTTTTCCACAATGAACTCCTGATGAGCAGCCTTGCTGAGTTCATTACTACCAGAACCCAGATAGAAATATTTGTAGTTCATCGAAACGCCCGCCAAGTCCGTTACGTTGGTTGCCAACATTCGGTCGCCCACGCCACCTGTAGAATAACGATTCCAGCGGAAACGGATGTGCTGTCCTTTCTTCAAAGCGGGAATCGTCAGGGTGGAACCATTCCGAATGGTGAGAGCATCACTGGATACGTTATCGAAGTTGTAGGCATCATCAAGCGTATAAGCATTCATGATGGCACTGTGCTCTGGATCGTTTCCACTTGTCAGGAGATTGGTCGTCGCAATGTTTGCACCAAATCCGTAGGCGCCCTTGTTGTCAGCGCCCATATCGTTCGTCGAAACCAGCAGACCCGCACTTGCATCGAGGAAACGTGCATTATCGCCAGCCACAGGCACCGTACTTGCCATCACAGAATTGACGATGTAGTAAAGTGTGTGAGCATCGTCATTCGTATAGCGGCGAATCTTCCATGTCAACCCCCAGTCGCTTGCTCCTGCAACATTGTCAAACATTTGGGCTTTCGTCTCTTTATCACCGACCTCGGTAACATCCGAATAGAACGACCATTCGTGCGTATAATATGGCTTTGTGATAACATACTGGGCTGTTGTAGGCATACCAGCCTGATAATAAGTATTGTCTGTTTTATCGGTGAGGTATCCAGTCGACTGCTGAGTTGCCGTAACAACCACAGCACCGCCATTGCCGTTGATGTTGTACACACTACCGTAAGAACTGTCGATGGATGCAGAGAGTTCGCCCTTTGCCTCGCATGAGTAGGTCACATTCGTTCCGTTAGAAACGCCCTGATAGTAATAGGTTTCATTATTTCTGAGCACCACAGACTTGCTGCCGAAACTCATGTTGTTGGTCGGTGTATAAACTTCAATGGTGTTCACCATCAAATAGCGTCCGTCCGTT
>CALAVF010000041.1 GCA_937892315.1 uncultured Prevotellaceae bacterium
GGCGACCACCGAGATCTACACTCTTTCCCTACACGACGCTCTTCCGATCTACAAGACACAGGTCACCGTGGGCAACTACGTGACCCTGCGGACGCAGGTGGCATACAAGAGCAGCGTGACCCCTCGCAAGGTGAAGATGTTCTTCGACCTGCCCGACGGGTGCTCTCTGGTGGAAGGTTCCGTCATGGCTGGCAGCAGCCTCGTGACCTACAGCATGAACGGCAACCGCCTGACCGTGCCACTCACCAACGCCACCGACATTGTGCGATTCTGTGTCGTGCCCACCCGTGAGGGCTATTACGAACCACAGGCGAGCGTCACCTTCACCAGTGCCGCCCGAGAGCGGATTCAGCCTCTCGGTTCGGTGGGCATCACCGCCGAGGCACTCAGCATCAGCGTGCCCCAGCGGGCAGGCAGCGGCATCGTGCCCGTCAGCGGCACAGCCATTGGCGGCTCGCAGGTGCAGATTTACGATGATGAAGTGCTGATTGGTCAGACCGAGGCGAGTCCTGCCGGCAACTGGAAAGTGCAGTGTGCACTGAACAACCCCTACAACCTGAGTGAACACGCCGTTCATGCCGTCATCACCACCCCCGAGGGCTTGCAGATGCAGACAGAAGCCAACACCGTCACCATCAGCCACGGGACGTTGAAACCTGTGGTGAAGTTAGATTTTGCTATTGGAAGCACATCCACAGATCATGTTGTGTGGGACTTTCGCACCAATACCGTAAGCACAACCTCCTACTGGGCACGAGGTGTCAACGGAATGTTCCCTATCGACTTCGAGATTAACTTTATGGATGACGATGACGTTGTTTCCAACGACACAACCCTGGTGTCAGACGTTGTCCTGTACATCCTGCTCGAAGACAATTCCGTCATGACTCTCTACCCTCGCTACCATTCCAGCAAAGGAATTTGGCACGCAGCATACAACTTCGGCTTAACAGCCGCCATGCCTATCAATGTGTATGTGGATTTTGTGCAGAAGGAAGAAGTGAAGGGTGACCGCGAGATGATAGACAATATGCTGGCAGAGTTGGATGCTCACTTGAAAGAGAGTCGTCAAGAGGTTCTTGATGTATATAGTGCTTTTGGCGACGATGACGATGTGGAACTGGCTGATCAAGCCGAGCGTGACGAGTTGCTACAATTGCTCCAGAGCGATGAATGGAACGAAACTGTCCAACAACGTATTGACTCGCTGATGCACATCGTGGTGGGCGACAGCCTGGTAGAAGCCGCTAAAGAGGAATACAAGATAGATTTTAGTGCAGTGGATGCCATAATGGCATCGCCCGAACTCACGGTGGAACAGTTGGAACAAGCCACCAATCTGTTAAGTAGCATCGTGGAAGAGTGGGAAGCCGCCCATCCGTATGTTGAAATAGATTACGATGCACAACAGACGGAAATTGATGCCCTAAGAGCAGAGATTGAAGCCGACAAGGAGGCTCTGCGTGACAGCCTACTTATGATTATGTCGCTCTACTACCAGACCGACACCACACTTGTGGCAATACCTCAGGGCGATGCTGAGTCTGTATTTGAGTACGACGGCAACTATTATGTCTGCACCCAAAAGCACCTGACAAGCATCGACGTGGAGCAACTGTTGAAAGAGGGCTACACAGAGATTCCTATGACCGATGGAAGTTTCCTCTACTGTCTGCGTACTACAAATCTGGTGAGTTATGTTGACACGAAGCGAATGATGTGCAACCGCATGGAGGTACTATCGAGTGACGAGGCTCAGGTTCGGGGTCTGGAAAGCCGTGCAAGAAAAATCCAAAGGCGGGCTGGAGGCAACTCTTTTTGGGAAGAACTGTTCCCCAAGGAATGTTTCACTGACTTTACCAAACTGGGCAATGACATCGTGGGGCTTGGCGATGCCATCTTGAATATGGGCAATAACAGTCTCGGTGACAACGTAATCAATCTGCTAACGAAAGGTGCCAGTACTCTGCTGTCAGGAGAGGCTGTAATGAAGTGTATCTACGAGGCAGGCGTGACCAAGATGAAAGGCATCATCAACCAACTACTCGAAGGTAGAGAGAAGTCGCTGAACAAGCACAAGGCTCGTGCAGAACTGAAGGAAAAGAATCTGAAATTTAATCTGGCTGAACAACAAGCAGAACTCGAAGAACGAAATATGATTCGCTCGAGATATAACGAACAGTTGGATGAATGCTACAAGAAACTGAACGACCCCAATATGAAACAGGATGATTTCAGGCGTTGCATGGCAAACAAGAATCATATTGAGCAGGAGATTGCAAGGGCTGATGCCAAAATTGGCAAGATAAAAACTGATATCGCCAAGAACAACAAGCAACTGGAAAACGTATCCAAGAGTTTTGAGGGTTTGAAGAAACGCTTCAAGAAACTGGAAGACCAGAAGAATAATATCTTGTCGCTCTGCAATAAATACCTGCCTAAGCAGTTGAAGCCTATTCAGAAATTCCAAGCCAAAGTAAACGGTTGGATGGCAACTCCACCCATCAAGGGTTTGATAGAATTCGGACCTCTGCTGAAAACGTTTATCACATGTGCATATGACATCACCAAATGGGTGGCATTGTATGGAGATGTGCGAAGCAAAATTCCTTGTGAGGGCAATGAAACGGAAGCCATACAACTGCATGAAGACTGCCTTAGTTTTTGTATCCATCACGGATGGACCAACTTCGGTCAGGTGGGTATCGACGCATTAGATGTCGGCGTGTCGCTACAGTCACCTGCCGTTGGAGGATGGGCGTGGCTGGGTTCGAAGATATTGGATCTTGTGTCAATGGTTTACAGTTCATGGCAGTCTGCAGCGTCTGAAAATGACCGCAATGGCATTCAGGCTCGTCTGAACAGTTTGCAGTGTGGCAAGAAGAAGAAAAAAGAAGATGAGAAGCCTGTCAAAGTCAATGACCCATCGAAGCCTCAAG
>CALAVF010000042.1 GCA_937892315.1 uncultured Prevotellaceae bacterium
GACAGAACAATGACAATAGAAGAAATACAGCAAGAGGTGGTCGAAGAGTTTGAAGGTTTCGACGACTGGATGGACAAGTATCAGATGCTCATCGACCTGGGCAGCGAGCAGGAGCCTCTGCCAGAGAAGTACAAAGTGGAAAGCAACCTCATTGATGGTTGCCAGAGCCGCGTGTGGCTGCAAGCCGACCTGACACCCGAAGGGAACATTCACTTTCAGGCAGAGAGCGATGCCCTCATCGTGAAGGGCATTGTGGCACTGCTCATCCGTGTGCTGGACAACCACACGCCCGACGAAATTCTCTCTGCCGACCTCCACTTCATCGAGGATATCGGACTGAAGGAACACCTCTCCCCCACTCGTAGCAATGGTCTGCTCGCCATGATGAAGCAGATGAAACTCTACGCAATGGCATTCAAGGCAAAAACAGCATGAAAGAATTTTTCCTTCAAATGGGCAAGTACTTTGCCCGCTACCAGAAATACATTGTCGGCACGTTCTTGATGAACATTCTGGCTGCCTTGTTCAATGTGTTCTCGTTCTCCATTCTGCTGCCTATCTTGAACATTCTCTTCAAGGTGGACACGCAACGGTATGAGTTCATCGAATGGGGCTCGAAGGGTGTGGGCGACTTGCTTGAGGTGGTGAAGAACAACGGCTATTACTACTCGCAGTTGATGGTGGACACGTATGGTCCTGCCACCACATTGCTGATGTTGGGTGTAATTCTTGCCACGCTCACCCTGCTGAAGACGAGCACCTACTTTGCAGGTTCTGCCATGCTGATGCCCCTGCGTACAGGCATTGTGCGTGACATTCGGGTGGACATCTACAAGAAGATTCTTTCGCTGCCGCTCTCTTTCTTCTCGGAGGAAAGGAAGGGCGACATCTTGGCTCGTGTCAGCACGGATGTGAATGAGATTGACAGCAGCATCACCTCGTCGCTCGACATGATCATCAAGAATCCTATCTTCATTCTGGTGTATGTAGGCACGATGTTCGCCATGAGTTGGCAACTCACGCTGTTCACGCTGCTGGTCGTGCCGCTGTTGGCAGGCGGAATCGGTCGCATCGGCAAGAAACTCAAGCAGAACTCCCTATATGCCCAATCAAAATGGAGCGACGGCATCAGCCAGATAGAGGAAACGCTGGGTGGACTCCGCATCATCAAGGCGTTCATCGCCGAGAAGAAGATGGAAGACCGCTTCAGCAAGGTGAACAACGAGTATCGCAATGCCGCCATGCGGGTTGCCATCCGTCAGTCTGCCGCCCATCCTGTGAGTGAGTTTTTGGGCACGTGTATGATTGTGGTTGTCCTGTGGTTTGGCGGCTATCTGATTTTCTCGGGCAATAGCCCTATCAATGCCAACGACTTCATCTACTATCTGGTCATCCTGTACACCACCCTGCAACCCATCAAAGACCTGTCGAAAGCGGGCTACAGCATCCAGAAGGGATTGGCTTCGATGGAACGTATCAACAAGATTCTCCATGCCGAAAACTACATTAAGGAACTGCCTCAACCCGAACGGATTGAGGAACTGAAGACCTCCATCCGGATAGACCACGTGAGTTTTGCCTACACGGAGGGACGCACCATTCTGCACGACATCGACATCACCATTCCGAAGGGAAAGACCATTGCCTTGGTGGGTCAGTCGGGGTCGGGAAAGAGCACATTGGTGGATTTGATTCCTCGCTACCACGATGTCACTTCTGGTGCCATCCTGATTGATGGCAAGGATGTGCGTAAACTCTCCATCCGTTCGCTTCGCAGTTTGATTGGCAATGTGAACCAGGAGGCGATTCTCTTCAACGATACGGTGTTTAACAATATCGCTTTCGGGGTGGACAACGCCACGCAGGAGCAGGTGGAGGCGGCTGCCAGAATCGCCAATGCCCACGAGTTTATCATGGAGATGGAGAATGGTTATCAGACGAATGTGGGAGACCGTGGCGGAAGGCTTTCGGGCGGTCAGCGTCAGCGTATCTCCATCGCTCGTGCCATTCTCAAGAATCCTCCTATTCTCATTCTTGACGAAGCCACCTCTGCCCTCGACACGGAGAGCGAACGGCTGGTGCAGGACGCATTGGAGAAACTGATGAAGTCGCGTACCACCATCGCCATTGCCCACCGTTTGTCAACCATCAAGAACGCAGACGAAATCTATGTTCTTCACGAGGGCAGAATCGTTGAGCGTGGCACACACGAGGAGTTGATTGCCATGAACGGTTATTATAAAAAACTGAATGATATGCAGGCTTTGTAGCGTCCTCCTGATGCTGTTTGCAACGTCCTCCTGATGCTGTTTGCAACGTCCTCCTGATGCCGCAAAGCCCCCTACTCTACCCTATTTTCCGCACCAACCTGTACCTTGCTCCGCCAAGAGCCTTGACGATGCCTTTCATTTCGAGGTCGAACAAAATCATGCTGGCACGCGAGTAAGGGATGTTGGTGTCGAAAGCAATCTGATTGATGTGTTTGTCATCCACCTTCTTCAAGGCGTTGACCAAAAGTTGTTCCTCGTCGCTAAGGTCGGGGAACAAATCCTGTTGTACGGCTTGGGAACGCACCGCATCATCGGCTGCACTGTGCCAACCCAAGGCCTGCAGCATGTCTTCCGCACTCGTCAAAAGCGTTGCCTGATTCTCTCGGATGAGTTTGTTGCACCCGGCACTGTACTCGTCATACACACGGCCAGGAAAGGCAAAAACATCGCGATTGTAACTATTGGACAGTTCGGCAGTGATGAGTGACCCACCTTTCTTCGGACTTTCCACCACCACACAAGCATCACACATGCCCGCCACAATGCGGTTGCGACGCACAAAATTCATCTTCTCTGGGCGAGTTTGTGTGGTGTATTCCGTCAGCAATCCCCCACCCCGATGAATCATGTCGGCAGCGGTCTGCCGATGCATGGAAGGATAGATATTGTCCAGCCCATGAGCCAGCACGGCAACCGTGTCGATGCCGTTGTCCAAAGCGGCACGATGGGCACAGATGTCGATGCCGTATGCCAATCCGCTGACAATCAGCACATCTGGGCAGAGCGTCTTCAGTTCGGCAACAAAATTGCGGCAGACCTCTCTGCCATATTCCGAACATTTCCGTGTGCCCACCACATTGATGATGTGCTGACGATTGAGGTCGGCATCGCCATAATTGAACAGCACCAAAGGAGCGTCTTCGCACTCTTTGAGCCGCTGCGGATAGGCATCATCATTCAGCGTCAGAACTTTGAGCCGCTTTTTCTCCACAAACTCCATCTCCTGCTCCGCCTCCTTCATGGCATCCTCCACGTGGGAAAGTGCCTCCACCAACCGTGGGCTGGCATCGGGAATGACACTCACGATGTCCTTCCGATGGGCAAACACCTCACTTGCCGAACCCAGTGCATCATACAGCGTTCGGGCATTCAGCAGGCTCAAGCCTTTCAGTTTCGTCAGGGCAATCGCACAGATGAGTTCTTGGGTATTCACTGGGCAATGAAAGGGGCAAATTTTTCGTTCAATTCAGCACTCTCAGACAGGCGACCGTTCACCAGGCACACCGAATCCACCTGGGCACGGATGCAGAGTTTCTCATCTGGCAGGCGGAAGATGTCCTGCATGAAGATGTACCGCACTCCATCCTTCTTAATCCACAACCGGCTCACATATTCGTCGCCGCTCTTCAACGGCACCTTGAACTGCATGGTCAAGCGAGCCACCACCGCATCTGTTCCCTGCTCATGCAGCCGGGCGAAACTGATGTCGTGAGCCAGCAAGAACTCATGGCGGCAATGCTCCAGATAATGCTGATAGTTCGCATTGTTCACAATTCCCTGAAGGTCGCACTCATAGTCACGCACCTTATCCTTCAATTCAAAAATGTAATTTGCCATATCAATCCTATTCTCTCTTTCATTCCTTTTTGCAAAGGTAGCCCTTTTCTCCGAATGTAGCAAATCTTACACCCTTTTTATTCACACAAAGGCGGTGCGAGAGGGTAAAAACACCATCAAGGGACGAATAGAGGCATCCCCTATGAGGACAACTTTGTCGCCCCTAAAACGGCGTGCTGTATGTCCCGAAAGTGGTCTGACTCAGACCGCCTCGGTGGTGTGACTCAGACCGCTCGGGCGGTGTGACTCACACCACTTTAGAGGCATCGGGCGTGTCATTTTGTCCTATTGCGGGGTGGGAGGAAGGAGGTTAAAGCGAGTCATGATGGGGAGGTGGTCGCTGGTGCCTCCTTTGTAGATGGGACCGAGGTAGGTGCGGTGGGGTTTGAAGTCGCCACGGGTGGGGTCGGGCTCGATGAGGAAGGGGAGGGAGAGGATGCGAGAGAGGGTGGGGGAAAGGGTGGTGGTGTGGGTGAGAATATGGTCGAGGGTGGACCACTCGCCTTGATATTTGTAGGTGCCCGGCTTGAGGCGGGCGGTTTGGTCTTTCAAGGGGAGATGACGGGTGAGGGCTTTGAGTTGAGGGGAGCGGGAGTCGGCGTTGAAGTCGCCCATGAGGATGAGGTTGGGATGCTGTCTGCAAGCGAGGACGGAATCGAGGTTTTCTTGCAGCAGGGCAACCACTTTCATGCTGCGTCGCTGGGCTTCTGCTCCGCCTCGTTTGGAGGGGAGATGGAGGACATAGACATCCAGTGTGTCGCCACCTGCGACGGTGCCAGAAACGTGCAGGATGTCGCGGGTGGGGTGTTCAGGAATGTGTGGCTTTATGTGCTGATTATCAACGGGATGAAAGGTGAACGGGGAGTAGAGTAGAGCGACATCGATGCCACGTTCGTCGTCGGAATGGGTCATGATGTAATGATAGCCCAAATTGACGAGTGGGGTGCGACGGGTTAGGTACTCCATCACGGTGTCGTTTTCCACTTCGCAAAGACCGACCAGGTCGATAGGTCTGTCCTCGTCTGCTGCAGCGATGACTTTAGCGATGTTTTTGAGTTTCTTGAACAGTCGCCCTTTCGTCCAATGGCGGTCGCCTTCAGCACAAAACTCAAGGTCGTTTTTACCTTCGTCGTGGATAGTGTCGAAGGCGTTTTCGATGTTGTAGGAAAGGACGGTGAAGGGGTGTTGGGCGTTGATGTCGGCAGCCTCTGCCAAGAACGCACAAAATAACATCAAGCACAAAGATGGGAAAGAAATAAAAGATGCCATTCGGGGTGTTGGCCAACGATGTGTCGGCCAATCTTTTATCTCTTTCCCACCTTTGTCTAAAACCGTCATCGCCTCCAAATCTTAGTGTGCTTCGAGCCAATTGCTGCCCCATCCGCAGTCGGCATAGAGTGGGACGGAGAGTTTGATGGCATTCTGCATCTCATTGATAACCAGTTCTTGAAGCCGTTCTTTCTCTTCGGGCACAACGGAGAAGTTGAGTTCGTCGTGCACCTGCAGAATCATCTTCGACTTCAAGCCCTGCTCTCTCATCTTTTGGTCGATATGAATCATTGCCACCTTGATGATGTCGGCAGCCGTTCCCTGGATGGGGGCATTGATGGCGT
>CALAVF010000043.1 GCA_937892315.1 uncultured Prevotellaceae bacterium
TTAAATTTATATAAATCTAACTTGAATTTTATAAAATCTAAGTTTAGTTTTAAGAGAGGTGTGAGGAATCGGGGGTGAAAGAGGCCCTTGGAGGGTGAAAATGACATACCGTAGTGGGGTAGGGGCGAATGTGATTAAAGTCAGCAAAAATGGCTTATTTTTTGTAATAGTGTAAGAAAAAATAGCCGTTTTTCTTTCATTTTGTAATTATTTTTACGATTTTTTGTGTGTATTTTGAAAATTAGTTGTACCTTTGCATCGCTTTTGGTCTTTGATACAGGTCAAAGAATCGATTGGGCATCTGAAGTTAGAATACAAAATAAACATCAATATGAGCAAACTGATTAAGGCGGAGGGCTATAAGCAACTGCTTGACCCTACACAGACCGAGTTGGGAATCAAGCAGATAAAAGATTTCTTCCAGGCGAACCTCTCCACCGCTCTTCGTCTTCGCCGTGTCACCGCGCCGCTGTTTGTGCTGCGTGGGCTTGGCATCAACGACGACCTCAACGGGGTGGAGCGTCCCGTTTCGTTCCCCATCATGGATATGGGCGACAAGGTGGCAGAGGTGGTACACTCTCTTGCCAAATGGAAACGCCTGATGCTGGGCGAATACGGCATTCAACCTGGCTATGGGCTTTACACCGACATGAACGCCATCCGTGGCGACGAGGAACTGGACAACATCCACTCGCTCTATGTGGATCAGTGGGACTGGTGCCGCACCATCCGCAAGGAAGACCGCAATCTGGCTTTCCTCAAGAGCATCGTGCGTGACATCTACTCAGCCATCCTCCGCACGGAGTATCTCGTGTGCGAATCCTATCCTCAGATTAAGCCTTTCTTGCCGGAGGAAATCCACTTCGTCCATTCGGAAGAACTCTTGCAGCAGTATCCCGACCTCACCCCCAAGCAGCGTGAGGATGCCATCTGCAAGAAGTACGGTGCGGTGTTCATCATGGGCATCGGCGGCAAACTTTCCGACGGGAAGAAGCATGACGGGCGTGCCCCCGACTACGACGACTGGAGCACCCCGAATGACGACGGCTACAAGGGTCTGAACGGCGACATCATGATTTGGTATCCCGTGCTCAACCGCAGCATCGAACTCAGTTCAATGGGCATCCGAGTGGATAGGGAAGCACTGCTTCGTCAACTTGAACTGGAAGACAAGATGGAACGTGTCAACCTCTTCTTCCACAAGAAATTACTCAATGACGAACTCCCCCTCTCTGTTGGCGGCGGTATCGGTCAGAGTCGCCTCTGCCTCGTCCTGCTCCACAAAGCCCACATCGGTGAGATTCAGGCATCCATCTGGCCCGAAGAGATGCGGAAAGAATGTGCCGCAGCAGGAATGCCACTCATCTGAGAAAACGGACACAACACAATTTTTCCTTTATTCAATAAAAACACCCACCAATTTTTGGTTGGGTGCTTTTTTTATTGTATTTTTGCAATCTAAATAAATAGAAGACAGCCAATCAATATGAATATAGAAAATCAAATCATCATCTACCAAACTGAAGACGGGCAAACGCAGATAGATGTCCGCATGGAGAATGAGACGGTGTGGTTGACACAAAAGCAGATTGCAGAGTTGTTTGGTACTAAGCGACCTGCCATTACCAAACATCTAAAGAATATATATGACTCCGAAGAACTTGACGAGCATAGCACATGTTCCATTTTGGAACACATGGGTAATGACGGTAAACAAGTATATAGCACGAAGTATTACAATCTTGATGCGATTTTATCTGTTGGATACAGAGTCAATAGTAAAAATGCAACCCGTTTCCGTCAGTGGGCAAACCGCATCTTGAAGCAGTATCTTATCAAAGGCTATACCGTTAATGAACGGAGAGTACAAGAGAATTATACAGAATTGCGACAATTGGTGCAGATCTTGGGGCGTACAATCGAGAACCAAGAGGCGTTGTCGAAGAAAGAAAGCCAAGATTTGTTGGATGTGGTGGTTGACTACACGTATGCTCTTGATACGCTCGACAATTATGACTATGAGCGATTGACCATCGACAAAACAACGAAAGAAGATATACCAGACCTTCGGGGGCGAAGAACTCTATCCCAGTGTGGAGGAGAAAGCCGCCATGCTGCTCTATCTCGTCACGAAGAATCATTCTTTCAGCGACGGAAACAAACGCATCGCCGCAACGTTGTTTCTTTGGTTCCTTAATGGTAACCGTGTCCTTTATCACCCCGATGGATCCAAACGTATTGCAGACAATGCTCTCGTTGCCCTCACCCTGATGATAGCCGAGAGTAAGACGGAGGAGAAGGATGTGATGGTGAAGGTGGTGGTGAACCTGATTAACAAAAACAACTACGAATAGGGTGTTCTTATGCCGCAGCAGGAATGCCGCTCATCTGAGAAAACGGACACAACACAATTTTTTCCTTTATTTGTCAAAAACACTTGTCCAAATTTTGGATAAGTGTTTTTTTTGTTGTACCTTTGCAATCAAGTATCGCTGAACCGTCGTAAACGACGCTTGCTGAAAGGCAAGAATCCCAGAGAGCAGG
>CALAVF010000044.1 GCA_937892315.1 uncultured Prevotellaceae bacterium
GTCGTGGTCGGCAAACCGATGACGTCGTGGTCGGCAGATCGACCACGACGTGGTCGATTCAGAGGGTGAGAGTGTACGCTTTTTGACACATCCACGTTGTATGATTACAAATCCTTGACATGAAGTGATACGAGACGAGGGAACGACGAAGGAGGGAGAGAGGCAAGAGAAGCCAGCGGGAAAACCGCTGGACGCAAGAGGGAGGAGGAAAGAGAAGCCAGCGGGGAAACCGCTGGACGCAAGAGGGGAGGGGGAAAGAGGTGGAGGGATGATTTTGGCGGGAAGATTTGTTTGTTTGGGAGAAAACCGTTATCTTTGCAAGTTGGATGAGGTTGCGGGGTGTGGATTTGGAGAAAAAACAAGGAAAAACTCTGGAATATGATGAAGACAACGGAGAAAGTGGAGGCGTTGAGAAGCCTCATGAGAAGAGAGGGCATCGGTGCGTTCATCACACCGAGCACTGACCCGCACACGGGTGAGTATGTACCGGAACGATGGAAGTCACGCCGATGGATTAGCGGTTTCACGGGGTCGGCAGGTACGGCGGTAGTCACGCTCGACCAGGCTGCCCTGTGGACGGATTCGCGTTATTTCATTCAGGCAACGGAGCAGTTGGCTGGTTCGGGCTATGTGCTGATGAAGGAAAAGATTGAGGGAACGCCGAGCATCACGGAGTGGCTGGGCAGCGTGTTGCCGAAGGGCAGCGTTGTGGCGGTGGACGGATGGGTGAACACGACTGCCGACGTGGAAGACCTGGAGAATGAACTGCGTGCCTACGGATTGACGTTGCGTACAGACATCGACCCCTACGAGGAAATCTGGAATGACCGCCCTGCCCCACCCTTGAGCAAGGCGTTTGTGCAGGAGGTGAAATATGCCGGCGAAAGTGCGGCATCGAAAATTGCCCGCATCCGTGAAAAGACGGGGCAGAATGCGTTGGTTCTCTCTTCGCTTGAAGAGGTGGCATGGACACTGAACCTGCGTGCCGACGATGTGGCATATACGCCTTTCGTGTTGGGCTATGTGGTCATCACGCCGACCGATACATTATTATACACGTATAAGGAGAAGGTGACGGCAGAGGTGGAAGCGTATCTGAAGGCTGAAGGTGTGGGGTTGAGACCTTACGAAAGCATCGTTGACGACCTCGGAAGGCTGGACATACCTGTCTGTGTGCAGCCCAACAAGACCAACCATGCCGTATATACTGCCATCAAGACGCCTGTCCGCAAGGATAGTCCTGTCGGCAAGATGCTGATTTTCAAGAACGAGACGGAAATCAAGTGTTTCCGCAATGCGATGGAAAAGGATGGCGTGGCGATGGTGAAGTGGATGAAATGGACATTGGAGAATGTGCCCAAAGGCGGTCAGACAGAACTGTCGCTGTCGGCAAAGTTGGAGGCATTTCGTGCAGAGCAGCCGCTCTTCAAGGGCATCAGTTTCGAGAGCATCATGGGGTATGCCCACCACGGCGCGATTGTCCATTACGACCCGACCCCTGAGACAGACATCCCCGTGGAGCCCGAAGGTCTGCTGCTGATTGACTCTGGCGGTCAGTATCTGGACGGAACGACAGACATCACCCGAACGATTCCCCTGGGACCGCTCACATGGGAGATGCGACGCGACTACACCCTGGTGCTGAAAGGCTGGATTCGTCTGGGTTCCGCCGTGTTCCCCAAGGGCACGTGCGGCACTCAACTCGACGCGTTTGCCCGTGAGGCGATGTGGAAATACGGCATCAACTACCTGCACGGCACGGGGCACGGCGTGGGGCAGTTCATGTCGGTGCATGAAGGCATCGACCTGCACCAGTTCCGTATGCAGTGGCGACCTACTCCACTCCTGCCAGGCATGACCATCACCGACGAGCCAGGCATCTATATCGAGGGCAGCCACGGCGTGCGTCATGAAGACACCATGCTGGTGGTGAATGCCGACTTTACGGGCAAGAACGGCGTGGCGAACATGCCAGGCGCAAAGCCCTACGACGGCGGCGAGGCAGCGGGCATCACGTTCGGTCCTTACTACACATTCGAGCATTTGACGCTCTGCCCCATCTTCACCAGTCCGATTCTGGTGGAGATGCTGACGGAAGAAGAGCGGATGTGGTTCAACCAGTATCAGCAGACGGTGTATGAACGGCTGGCTCCACGATTGGACGAGGAGCACCGAGTGTGGCTGAAGGAAATTTGCAAGGAGATTTAAAAAGAAAAATCATGATAGAATACGTTAGAGGAATCCTCGACGAGTTGACCCCTACCCAAGCGACGATTGAGTGTCATGGCGTGGGTTATCTGCTCAACATCTCGCTCAATACCTACACGGCATTGCAAGGCAAGGGCGAGGCACGACTTTTTGTGTACGAAGCCATCCGTGAAGACGCATGGGTGCTATTCGGCTTTGCCACCAAACAGGAACGTGAACTTTTCATGCTGCTCATCAGCGTGAGCGGTGTGGGCGGCAACACGGCTCGCACGATGCTCAGCAGTTTCTCGACGCCAGAACTGGCAGGGCTTATCATGGATGGCAACGAGAAGATGCTCAAGACCGTGAAGGGGCTTGGTGCCAAGACGGCACAACGCATCATCGTGGAACTTCGCGACAAGGTTGCGACCCTCGGACTTCCCACCACTTCCGTGTCCGACAGCGGCAGTGCCCCTGCCGTGCAGAACAGCGAGGTCTATAACGAAGCCTTCGAAGCCCTCAAGATGTTGGGCTTCCCACCTGCACCCGTTGCCAAGACGGTCAAAGCCATCCTCAAGGATGAGCCTTCTGCCCCCGTGGAGAAAGTCATCAAACTCGCCCTTAAGATGTTGTAAACAAACGGTCGCCAAGCGAAACTCTTGGCGAAAAAATCGTCTATCCATACAATAATGCGTGACTTTATACGTTTCTTATTGTAGAATATGTAAGAATAGGCTCTTGAAGCCTCTCAATATATAGACGATTAGTTTGAAGCAGATACTTCGAAATATATTATATATCTTATTGATAATGACGAGCATGAGCACTATTGCAGCAGTAAGCAATAGTGCTGTGTCTTCGTCATTTCCTGTTGTGCCTGCCGATTCGGTCAAGGTCAAGAAGACAGATTATCCGCAAGGGCAACACCCCGAGGAGTTTTCGATGGACTTGGAAGACCCCGAAAACCTGAAGCCCGACACTGCGGTATATGACGTAAAATCAGGCTATTACAAAGTGGGCACGAAGTTGGGGGATGGATTCTTGAGTCAACCGTGGATGATGACTCCCGAAGAGTATTTGAAGTGGTCGGAGGCAAAAGCGTTCCGGGATTATTTCAAGGTGCGAAACGACTCTCTGTTTGTCACGAAAGGGAAGGACAAGTTCGACTTCACCAACATGCACTTCGACTTAGGACCTGCCGAGAAGATTTTCGGTCCTGGCGGCGTACAAATCAAGACGCAGGGAAGTGCGGAACTAAAATTCGGCTACAACTACAAATTCACTGATAATCCGTCACTTGCAGAGCGAAGTCGAACGACCAAATCCTTTGACTTTGACGAAAAAATCAACATGAGCGTCAATGCCAAGGTGGGTGACAAGATGGACTTCAACATCAATTACAACACAGATGCCACGTTTGATTTTGACTCCAAAAATCTAAAACTTGCCTACGAGGGGAAGGAAGATGAGATTGTCAAACTGTTGGAAGCGGGCAACATCACGTTTCCAACCAATTCGAGCCTGATTAAAGGTTCGAATTCGCTGTTTGGTATCCGCACCGACTTGCAGTTTGGACGTCTGAGTCTGCAAACCGTGGTCAGCCAAAAGAAATCGAAGTCGAAGACGGTGAGCAGCAAGGGTGGAAGCCAGATGTCAACCTTTGAGATTCAGGCATATAACTATGACGAGAACCGCCATTTCTTCTTGGCACACTACTTCCACGACACCTACGACAAAGCCTGCTCTACCCTGCCCAACATCACCAGTGGCATCACCATCAACCGCATCGAAGTGTGGCTGACCAATACGGGCGGTTCGACGGAGAACACCCGAAACATCATCGGTTTTGTTGACCTTGCGGAAGGCAGCAAAATCAGCAACTCCATCTGGGCAGGTTCTGGCACCACCCCTGCAAACGCCAGCAACGACCTGTATTCCACGATGGTAGGCACTTACTCCGATGCCCGAAACGTTGACCAAACCAGCAACATTCTGGACGAGTTCCTGCAAGGTGGCGTTGACTATGAGAAGGTGGAGAATGCCCGTCTGCTCAGTTCGTCAGAGTACACACTCAACAGCCACCTCGGTTACATCAGCCTCAAATCGACGCTGCAATCCAACCAAGTGCTGGCGGTGGCATTTGAGTACACCTACAACGGTCAGACCTATCAGGTGGGTGAGTTTTCTGCCGACCAGAAAGACAACGACAAAGCCCTGTTTGTGAAACTGTTGAAGAACACCAGCAACTCACCCAAGATGGGTAACTGGGACTTGATGATGAAGAATGTCTATAGTCTCAACGCCACATCGGTGCAGAAAGAGAAGTTCAAACTCGACATCAAGTATCTGAGTGATACGACAGGGGTGAACCTCAGTTATATACCCGAAGAGCCGTTCAAGCAAACCACGCTGCTGAAGATGCTCAACCTCGACCGCCTGGACGATAACGACAAGACCAATCCGAACGGCAAGTTCGACTTCTTGGAGGGCTACACCATTCAGGCAAGCACCGGTCGTGTGATTTTTCCGGTTGTAGAGCCATTCGGCGACTGGTTGCGTCAGAAGATTGGCGATGATGCCATGGCCGACAAATACTGCTATGACGAACTGTACGACTCCACCAAAACGACCGCCAAGCAGATTGCAGAAAAGAACAAATTCACCTTGACGGGTGAATACAAGGCATCGGGCGGGAGCATCATCAAAGTGAGCGACGGCTACATCCCACAAGGTTCTGTGAAGGTGACGGCAGGTGGTGTTGACCTAACCGAAGGCAGCGACTATAGTATCGACTATGCCAGCGGTACGGTGACCATCCTCAACCAGAGCATCATCGATGCAGGAACGAACGTCAGCGTCAGCCTCGAAAGTCAGGAAGACTTCTCCATGATACGCAAGACCATGATGGGTGTGAACTGGGAATACGACTTCTCCAAGAACTTCAACATCGGCGGTACGTTGTTGAAAGTCAGCGAGAAGCCGCTCACCTCAAAGGTGGCGATGGGAAGCGAACCGCTGAACAACACCCTTTGGGGACTTCACATGAACTGGAAGCAAAATTCGCAGTGGCTCACCAATATGCTCGACAAACTGCCATTCCTCCACCTCAGTGCCCCTTCCAGCATCTCGTTCACGGGAGAGTATGCACAACTCGATGCAGGCGAAGCGAAAGGCACACAGGGCAATGCCTCCTATCTGGACGACTTCGAGCAGACCAAGACCTCGCTCGACGAAAGCAGCCCCAAGGAATGGATGCTCTCCTCCACACCAAGCCATCTGCAATATGGTACGCTGAGCAACGACGTGAAATACGGTTACAACCGTGCCCGTCTGGCATGGTACAACATCGACCCGCTCTTCACCCGCCGCTCTTCATCGCTGACCCCCAGCCACATCAAGAGCGACCTCGACCAACTTTCTAATCACTATGTGCGAGAGGTCTATGTGCGAGAGGTCTATCCTAACCGCGACACCAACCAAGGTGAGAGCAACACGCTGAGCATCTTGAACTTGGCTTACTATCCATCAGAGCGTGGCCCTTACAACCTCGACCCCGACCTTGACCAGAATGGCCATCTGAACGACCCCAAGAAACGTTGGGGCGGTATGATGAGAAAGATTGACACTAGCGACTTCGAGACACGCAACGTCCAGTACATTGAGTTCTGGATGCTTGATCCGTTTATATACACCAAAGACGACAATTCATACGGCGGCTCATTGTACCTCAACTTGGGAGACGTGAGTGAGGACATCCTCAAAGACGGAAAGAAAGCTTACGAGAGCGGCATGCCTGTCAACAACTCCACCAACTATACGGAGACTGTCTGGGGACGTATCCCCTCGGAGAAGTCAGTGGTGTACTCATTCTCCACAGAGAGCGGGGCGCGACAGAAACAGGATATCGGAATTAATGGTTTGTCCGACTCTGACGAGCGTACATTTGGCGCTTACCAAAATTACCTGAACGAGATGAAGGGCAAGGTGTCCGCCGAAGTATATGACTCACTATACGAAGACCCCGCAGGTGATGACTACCACTACTTCCGCGGCTCAGACTTCGATGCCAAGGAGACGCCAATCCTCGACAGATACAAACGCATCAACTCACCAGAAGGGAACTCACCAAACACAAGCGAGTCTGGAGAGAGCTACAGTACCGCATATAAGTCCACGCCAGACTACGAGGACGTCAACAGCGACTACACAATGAATGAGTATGAAAACTTCTTCGAGTACAAAGTCGACAT
>CALAVF010000045.1 GCA_937892315.1 uncultured Prevotellaceae bacterium
AGACCGCCTCGGTGGTGTGACTCAGACCACTCGGGCGGTGTGAGTCACACCACTTAAGAGGTGACGAGCGTGTCATTTTGTCCTATTCGAGAGGTCGTTTCAAGGGGTATCGGGGGATGCTCCAAGGGGGAGACGCAAACGCTGCTGGTGTTTCAGAGGGAGAAATGAAGTCTGAACAGCCCCAACTCGTTGGCAAAGATGAGGAGGATGCAGAGGGGGGCGAAGTAGCGGATGATGAAGCGATAGGTGGAATAGAGGGGAGAGCGGAGGGTGCCGTTGTTGGTCATTTCGGCACGAAGCACCTGCTCGTCCACCACCCAACCGAGGAAGATGCACATGAGCATACCGCCGATGGGCATGATGAGTTTGGCAACGAGGAAGTCGAAGAGGTCGAAGAAGCCCATGCCGAAGAGGGTGACGTCTCGCCAATCGCCGAACGACCACGAACAGAAGGTGGCAAGCAACATGCAGACGACGCTGACAATGACGGCTGCCAGAGGTCGTGGCAGACGGAGGTTCTTGTGGAAATAGGCGGCAGACATTTCGAGCATGGAGATGCTGCTGGTGAGGGCTGCCATGACCAGCAAGAGATAGAAAATCAAGGAGAAAAGGTATGCCAGCACAGGAATATTGCCAAACACCTGCTGAAAGACATTGGGCAACGTGATGAAGACCAACGAGGGTCCCGCATCGGGCTGCAAGCCTGGGATGGAATAGACGGCAGGAAAGATGATGAGTCCGCTGAGCAGGGCTACGAGCGTGTCGATGGAGGCAACGCTGAACCCGTCTTTCATCAGGTCCACGTCTTTGCGGAAATAGCAAGCGTAAGTGCAGAGGCATCCCAAACCCACGCTGAGGGAGAAGAACGCTTGCCCCATCGCACTGAGAACCACAGAACTATCAACTTTGGAAAAGTCTGGTTGGAAGAGGAACTTCAGCCCCAAATGAGCATTGGGGAGAGTGAGCGAACAACCCACCAAGATGACGATGAAGACGAACAGCAGCGGCATCATAATCTTGGAGCCCCGTTCGATACCTTTCTGCACACCGAGGGCGACGATGCCACAAGTGAGGACAATGATGAGGGCTGTCCAGAATACGGGGTTGAGGGAATCGGAAGAGAACGCCACGAAGTCCGACTGAAACTCCGCGGCTGTCTTGCCGGCAAAGCCGTTCATCAGAGCCTCGAACGCATAGTAGAGCGTCCAACCCGCCACCACGGCATAGTAACTGAGCACGAGGAAACCGCTCACCACGGGTATCATGCCCATCCACCGCCAACCTCGACGACCACCGCTCATCTTCTCGAACGCACCTGACACGTCGCTGCCGCCATGACGGCCAATGGCGAATTCCGTCACCATGATGGGCACACCGAGCAGGAGCATGAAGAGCACATAAATGAGGATGAAGGCGGCACCACCGTGTTCGCCCGTCTCGGTGGGGAATCGCCACACGTTGCCCAAACCCACCGCACTGCCTGCAGCGGCGAGAATCGCACCCACCTTGGATGCAAAGATGTTTGTGTTCGAGTTTTTCTCCATGAATAAAATAATTTATAAAAAATTCGTGAGTAATTGGTGATAATTCGTGTTTAAATAACATGAATTTCCATGAATTAGCCACGAATTATTCAGGAATTTTAAGGTTTTACCACTGGCAACCAAATCTTGCTGTCGGGAAGAATCGTGATGGTCGCCGTCTGAAAGTCACTGTCGCTACACTCGTAAATGTTGCAGAACCGCTGCGGGTTGCGGTCAACAAGGGGGAACCAGCTGCTCTGCACCTGCACCATCATGCGGTGCCCCGGCATGAAGGTGTGTGCCACATCGGACATCTTGATCCGCACGGTGGTGGGTTCTCCGGGCACGAACGGCTCCGGCTGCTTCGGACTGAACCGGTGGGTTTTCATGGCTTTGGCCGATGTGCAGTGGTAAGCCGCGGAGTCGAGCGCCATGCAGTTACGGTATTTGCCGCGCATCACCTCGCCGCGCACCAGCATCTGATAGCCGCCCATCGGATAGCGGTCATGGAAACCGTTCGTGTAGAGGCTATCTGGGTATGCAAAATCTTCGGGGAACACATCGATGAGTTTCACGATGAAGTCGGCATCGGTGGTGCTGATGCTCACCTCCAGTTCCGCCTCCACCTCACCAGCCAACTGGAGGGTGTCGGTCAGCACAGGGCTGTCAAACACCAACACGTCTGGACGAGTGGCAGCAAAACGCTGGTCGGCCAGCATGTACTCGGTGGGGCGATAGGTGGTCGGCTCCCCCATAAACGGCACAGGGCGAGCAGGGTCGCTGACATACGTGAGCGGCCGCATGACCTTCTTCACCTGATGGGCAAGAAGTCCATCCTCTGTGAGCCAATAAGGAGTCTTGTCACTCTTGACAGGCCAACTCTCCGAATAGGCTCTCCATCGGCAAGAGCCTGAATCATACACCCTTACGGCTGCTGGCTTCTCGCCTTTTCCTTCCAGATAGTAGGCAAAGAACGGATATTCTATCTGTGTCAGATAATAGTCGGAAGCCTGTTCGGGGCCAAAATAGACGTGTCCGAAGAAAGGACGGGCACCTCTGCCCCACCCTCCGTGCGACCAAGGCCCTTCCACCAAGAAGACATCACAGTTATTGGCATCTTTCCGCAACTGCTTATAGGTGGCAAAGGCTCCGTAGCAATCCTCTGCATCGAAAAGTCCTCCTACGACCATCACGGCAGCCGTGGAGTTCTGGCAATGGTTGAGCACATTGCGGTCTTCCCACCATTGGTCGAGGTTCGGGTGGTTCACCATGTCGTTCCAACCCTGCACGCTGTCGCCAAAGAGAGCCGTGAAGTTCTTCACCGCACCCAGTTTCAGATAGTCGGTATAGACATCGTTGCGCACAATATCGGCAGGAGAAGCCCCCACCTTGGGCATCGTGCCACCATAGCGGGCATTGTGAAAGGCGGGCGTGTTGCGATATTCAAACCAATACTGGAACGAGAACATATCCAGCAGGAACAGGGCACCGTTGTGGTGGGCATCGTCGCCACGGAACCAGTCGGTGACAGGTGCCTGCGGACTCACCGCCTTCACGGCAGGATGGCCGCTCATGCCAGCCATCGTCGAATAGAAGCCAGGGTAAGAGATGCCGAACACACCGATGTTGCCATTACTATTGGTGTTGCGAATCAGCCATTCCGCCGTGTCGTAGGTGTCGGAAGCCTCATCGACGGGAGCCGAAGGGGTCGCCTTCGCAATCTCGCCCCGCTTGTTGAACTTCGGCGTCTTCTTCCCCTCCACAAATGGACGCACGTCGGTGAAAGTTCCTTCGCTCATGTTCTTGCCACGAACATCCTGAAAGACAAAGATGTAACTATTCCTTGTAAACTCACGCCATGCCGGACGTTCCAGTTCCATATACGCCTCGCCGTATGGGGCAGACGAATAGCAGGAACGCTGCATGATGACGGGGTGTCTGACGGTGCGGTCTTTCGGTTCGTAGATGACCGTGTGGAGATGCACCCCATCTCGCATCATCACCTTCACCTCACGCTTGTCGTAGTGATACCTCACCCACTCTTTCGTGATGGAATCCGTGCCTTGTGCGGCGGCAAACAGCGTCACAAAAAGCACCAAGAAAAACATGTTCAATCTTTTCATGTCTAATTTCTCAATCGCATTTTCCATTCTTCGCCACTCTTCACCATCTTCTGCGATGCCACCTCCTTCGTGCTGTCGGCAAACGTGTACTGATAATACACCGTACAAACAGAGTCGCCTCGCATCTGGGCATCAATCATGTCGATAGCCACCACACTTGCCCGCTGAGCCTGCCGCCAGCCGAGGTGCTGCTTCAGCACATCACGCATGAAGGCCTCCTGTGCCGAATCCATCTTCACGCCAAAGTCCACACACCTCAAGTAAGCGTCGTAGTCCGCTCGGTCGAGAGCCTCCAACGCCCCCTTCAAGGTTTCCTTGGCAGCCTCTTCTGCCGTGGGCTCATGGCATGAAACGAGACACAGCAAACAAAGACTCAAGATAAGACACACACACCGCATGGTTATTATAAATTATTTAAGTTTCGGGAGTTTGTCCCCCTTTGAAGTTAAAGAAGTTAGAGAAGT
>CALAVF010000046.1 GCA_937892315.1 uncultured Prevotellaceae bacterium
GTAGATGCAGGTGAGGAAGCCTATCTTATCGTCGCATTTTGTCTGGAAGAGGCTTTGCTGCTTGGGGGCAATGATGACTCCGTTGTTGTTCCCCTGTTCGTCGCAGGTGATGTAGGAGGCGAAAACCATGCAGCAATCTTTTTCGTGCATGAAGTTGAGTTGCTTTTCCAGTTTGGTGGGCATCCAGCGGTCGTCGCTGTCGCAGAAGGCGAGGTAACGTCCATGGGCGGCTTCGATGCATTTGTTTCGGGTGTGCCCCGCACCTAAGTTCTTCTCGGCATAGATGACTCTCACCCGTGGGTCCTTCTGCTCATATTCTTTCAGGATGGTTCGCGTGTTGTCGGTCGAGCAGTCGTCGGTGATAATGAGTTCCAAATCGTGATAGGTTTGAGCCAGAATACTGTCGATGCTTGCGGCTACCCATCGTTCCGCATTGTAGGTGGGCATGATGACGGATACAAGGTTGCGATTCATGGGCTTCAATGTTGTTGCAGGAAGGTGAGTCTGCCTGTTGAATAAATGAAGATGGAGTAAACGAGAGTGTCAATCAGGATAATCCAGGTGACTTGCAAGCCGTAAACGTAGAGTCCGTAGTTGATGAGGCAGATGGCGAGGAAGAGGAGGAGGATGACGGCGAGGGTCTGGTGCATGTCGAGTCCCATCTGCATGATGCGGTGGTGGATGTGGGTCTTGTCGGCTTCGAACATGCTTCTGCCGCGGATTTTCCGCTGGAGGGCGACGCGGATGACGTCGATGCAGGGCAGGAAGACGAGGGTGAAGGAGATGAGCAGGGAGGCTTCGCGATAGGGGAATCCGCCGCTCTCGTTGGACATCTGGTACTTGATGGCGAGGTAGGCGATGACGTAGCCGAGGAAGAGGCTGCCTGAGTCGCCCATGAAGATTTTGAGGTTGCCGACTTTGCCGTAGTAGTTGTAGATGAAGAATGCCAGCAGGGCGCCGGCGAGTCCTGTGCTGATGAGGCTGAAGAGTACGGAGCCGAGGTCGTAGTAGAGGTAGGCAAAGGAACCGAGGATGAGGATGGCAAGGCTGGAGGCGAGTCCGTCGATGCCGTCGATGAGGTTCATGGCGTTGACTATCAGCAGGATGACGAAAACGGTGAGGGGATAACTGAACCAGAGGGGGATTTCGTAGATGCCGAAGAGTCCGTGGAGGTTGTTAATCATCAGGTTACACAGCGGAAAGAAGAGGGCTGTGACGGTCTGGATGACGAACTTCTGGGTGGCTTTCAGTCCTTTGATGTCGTCGAGAATGCCTATCAGATAGATGAGCAGGGCGCCGACCGAAAGGACGAAGGCAGAGATGCTCACTTCGACTCCTTTGTCCCAGTCGCCGAGGATGATGAGCAGGGCGGTGGTGACACCCAGTCCCATGGATGGCATGAACAAGGTGCCGCCCAGTCGGGGGATGGCTTGCTTGTGTACCTTGCGGGTGTTGGGCTGGTCGTAGATTCCGTGCATGTTGCACATCTTGACGATGAAAGGGGTGCCCATCAGCGAGAAGATGAAACTGACGGCGAACGCTATGATGAGGTATGTGTATGCTATCGTCATATATTGTTTTTCGTGGTTCAGTTGCCGCATTCTCTACGGCTATATTACTAAACGTGAAAAAGTGTTATTTATTGTGAATGTTGTCTAAAATATTCTTTGAATGGTGAAAAAAGTTACGCTCTGAGTCTGTTTGCTTTCGCTCGTAGTGTCTGCTTGCCTTCGCTCGCGGTGTCTGTTTGCCTTTGCTCGGTAGGCTCATGAGCCTCTGCGGCTAACCCTCGTGAGCCTATGCCGCTATGGCTCGCAGGCACATGCGGCTATCGCCTCAAGGGGAGTGGAAGCAGGGCGGAGCAGGGGTGTGGCTCAGTATTTGCGGAAGTGGAGCCGTAGCATCTCGTCCGTCAGGGTCAGATGGCTGCCTTGATGGTTGATGTGGTAGGTGACTTGTGTGCCGTTGATGCCGAGCGGAGCGAGAAGACTGTCTTTTTCGACGAGGGTCAGGCTGTCTTTGGTGTGGGCATGGTAGGGGGTGCCGATGGTCAGTGCGTCCTTGTCTTTCTGGAGGTGAAAGAGGAACTTCTGGTTTTTGCTGATGTTTCTGACCTGAAGGATGTCTCCCTCGATGGCCCAGTAGATGTTGCTTCTCGACATGTCGGCTGTTCCTTCGGTGGCAAGGGTGTCTATTTCACGCAACTGCCAGTTGGCGTCAAGTTCATTGTTGCTGGATGTCTCGATGTCGCAGGAGGCAAGCAGGGCACAAGCAAGCAGGGTATAGAAGAATGGTTGTTTCATGACTTATCGTTCAAATCTAAGTGTGAGGGTGCCGCCGGTGTTGTTTCCCATCAGGGCACCTCGGTCGAAACCGAATGCGGCACCGGCACTGAGCCCCTTCACGTACTGGTGAAGGTCGTAGCGAGCCTCGATGCCGAGGCTGACATTGTGTTTCGGGTTGAAATAGGGCTTGTCGTAAGTGCCCATGCCTTCCTGCCACGTGGCTCTGAGGCGGTAGCGGAAGTTGGCGGTGGGCTGTCCTGCCAAGCCGAGATGCCACGCCACGAAGCGGTTGTTATGGAAGGAGAGTTTTCCGTCGGTGTTGTAAACGGGGGAGAGGTAGAGCGGGTTGCCCAGCGTCTGCCCCCAGTGCTGCCAACCGGGTTCGAGTCCGTTGTTGTAGTAATTGTCCACACCGCCGATGTGCTCTGGCAGTTGTGGAGTTCGATCTGTATAAACAGCACCGCTCTGGTACTTCGTATAGACGTATTCCAGCACGGCATCGCTGAGCCATTGGCATTTCTTGAGATGGACATCAAAGCCGAGCATGATGTCCTTCATGGGATAATATCGATACCGATGGTCTTTCTTTGTCATGTGTCCATTTTCGTAGGCGTATCCGTCATAGTCGAGCAGGAACATACCTGAATGGTCTTCAAAGAAGTGGTCGGCATAGAGACCATAGGAGGCATCTTTGGCGTCGTAGTTCAGACGCAACACCCAACTGCCCAGCATGTTACCTTCGTTGTTCTGGGTGTCCCCATCCATGGCGGAGTCGGAACCTCCACCCTTGAATGCGTTCCAAAAGGATTTCAGCCCCCGACCATTTTTGATTTCGGTGTAAGTTCCATAGCGGAAGTCGTAGTGGGTACTGCCGAATTGGGATGCCATTTCGAGACCTGCCTCCACGCTGAAGGGTTTGTCTGCCTTCCCAAACTTCAAGTAGCCCGCCTTGGTGTGCATCAGCACGTTTTGGTCGTAACTGCCAGTGCCTCGGGCAAAGTCCTCTTGGAAGTTGTTGTCTGTGAACATGCCGAATGCGATATGACCCCTGAAAGAGAGGAAGCCTTTGGTGCCAGGGATTGCCCAATAATCGGGTAACGCCAATCGGACTTCGGGGTAGGGGCGTGCATTGATGCCAAATGTTTGGGAACCGCTGCTCAACTCGTTGTTCTTGAGTTGCATCGGCTGCTGTTTCTGACCAATGGTCAGCGTCCCTTTCAGCCATCGGACATCCGCATAAAGTTGTTGCACGAAGAAGGTGCTTGTGTGATGGGCGGCAACCACAAGGTCGGCTCCGTAACCGATGTCCCAATGCCGTGTGGAGTCGTTCATCACGCTGCGGAAGGCACCGCCACGCAAGTAGCCAGAATTGCACTCGACGGACGGCAAACCGTATTGGTTGGCTGTCAGCCAAAGGGGAGCGTAATCGCCGCTGGAGATGGTGCCTGACATCTCGACGGAAAAAGAAATACCTTTGTCCAAGTCTGGCGACTGGGCAAAGGTCTGAAGGGTGATGGCTGATAGCAATGTCAGAAAAATCTTTCTCATTGTCTATTCTGCAAAAGATGGTCTTTACTTGGCGAATGCCACCGCACGAGTTTCGCGAATGACGGTGATTTTGACTTGTCCTGGATAGGTCATTTCGTCCTGAATCTTCTTGGCGATGTCGGCACTGAGCACGTCAATCTCCTTGTCGGAAATCTTGTCGGCACCAACGATGACACGAAGTTCGCGGCCAGCCTGAATGGCGTAAGTCTTGGTGACACCAGGATAACTTGCTGCCAAGTTCTCGAGGTCGTTGAGACGCTTGATGTAGGCTTCAACAATCTCACGGCGGGCACCAGGACGGGCACCGCTGATGGCGTCGCAGACCTGAACGATAGGTGCCAGCAGTGTAGTCATTTCCATCTCGTCGTGGTGGGCGCCAATGGCGTTGCAGATGTCTGGCTTTTCTTTATATTTCTCAGCAATCTGTGCACCGTAGAGAGCGTGTGGAATTTCAAGTTGCTCGTCTGGCACCTTGCCGATGTCGTGCAGGAGACCTGCACGGCGAGCCTTCTTAGGATTGAGTCCTAACTCAGCAGCCATGACAGCACAGAGATTCGCCGTCTCGCGTGCGTGCTGCAAGAGGTTCTGACCGTAGGATGAACGGTATTTCATCTTGCCGACAATGCGGATAAGTTCTGGGTGCAGACCGTGAACACCGAGGTCGATGGCAGTACGCTTTCCGGTCTCGACAATCTCGTCCTCCACCTGTTTCTTCACCTTTGCCACCACTTCCTCGATGCGTGCTGGGTGGATACGACCATCGGCAACGAGTTGGTGCAGGGCAAGGCGGCAGATTTCGCGGCGAACAGGGTCGAATGCGCTGATGACGATTGCCTCTGGGGTGTCGTCAACCACAATTTCTGTACCTGTGGCAGCCTCAAGGGCACGGATGTTGCGTCCTTCGCGACCAATCACACGACCTTTCACTTCGTCAGAATCAATGTGGAACACGCTGACGGAATTTTCAACCGCCGTTTCTGAAGCCACCCGCTGAATGGACTGAATGACAATCTTTTTCGCCTCCTTGTTGGCAGTCATCTTTGCCTCGTCCATGATTTCATTGATGTACTGCTGGGCCTGTGTCTTAGCCTCGTCTTTCAGCGATTCGATGAGGGATTCACGAGCCTCCTCTGTGCTTAATCCGGATATAGATTCCAACTTGACTCGCTGTTCTGCAATCAAGGCATCGACCTCTGTCTGGCGGACATCCAGCCTGTCTTGCTGCTTGGCAAGACTCTCTTTCATGGAGTCAATTTCGCCGTTTCTCTTCTGAAGTTCTTCTTGCTTCTGATTCAGAGAAAGTTCTCTTTGTTTCAATTTGTTCTCGTAAGCCTGCATTTTCTGGTTGCGCTGGTTGGCTTCTTTGTCCAGTTCAGACTTCCGATTCAGAAACTTTTCTTTGAGTTCCAGTTGCTTCTTTTCTTTGAGGGCCTCTGCCTCGATTTCTGCTTCACTAATGATTTGGTTGTACTTCTGTTTGATGACGTAGCGGAATAGGAGGAAACCTATGACACCGCCCAGTATCAGACAAGCAACCGCAATGCTTATTGCTAATATAATATCCATTGTTCGTTGTTTTTTATTTGTTTTTAGGTTACACGATGTTATTTGATACTAAAGTTGTTTCTTTGTTATATGATAAAAGCACAATTCAAGTCGTTCACATGCCGTATTTGCAGATGTGAAGAACTGAAATTGTGCCTTGAATGTTCGCTGGATGGGTGCGGCTTCTCTTGTCTTATTTATTATAAATAATGTGTAGCCGCAGGAAAGTCACTTGATGCCAAGTGATTCTATTTCTTTCTCAATGTCATGTATCATTTCCACGTAGGGCTGTGTGTCAATCCTATTGGCTGCCTTGACGGCCTCCACAGCGGTGTTGAGCATAGCCATGACGTAATAGTACTTGTCGTTCGGCAGGTTGGGGTAGGCATCACGCAACCTCTGAATGCGGTGCTGTATGGCTGATGCAGCATCGCGATACACCTTTTCTTCTTCGGGCGATGAAACCTGAAGAGGAAGCGGAATATCTTCGATGGTTACTTTGACGTTCAGTTTATTTGCCATGTTGGTGTACTATCGTTGATCAGTAAGCGGATTCTTTATATCCCGATTGCTTATTATTCTATATCGTTTCCGTCACCTTCGGTGCCAGTAGATAGAATACTGATACATTTGTTGATTTCGCGAACCATTCGAGTGATTTTAGTCTTTGACGCTTTGATGTCAGCATCGCTGATTTCAATCATCTTGGCCAATTTCAGATTGTTGTAATCGCGTTGGCTCTGGGCTAAATCAGCCTTGAGTTGTTTGATTTCTTCATCCCTGCCTTCCAGTTCGGCATAAAGGTCGGCATTTTCTTGCTTGAGCACACGAAATTGAGCGATGACTTGGTGTACTTTCGCTTCAAATTTCTTCATCGACTGTCTTTCTTCTGCTGTCATGTTGTCTGTTGATGTGTGCGTTAAGCGTGGATGTTATACAACAATTTTATGCAAATTTATATAATTCAACGGACTTAACCAACCTTTTAGGTGAAAAAAGTTCGGTTTGTTTATCAAAAAGGTTAAAAAGAGAGACTTTTTTCTCTCTCGATGAGCCTTTTACGGTTTATTTTCTCGCTTTAGCCTTGGCTTCTGCTTTAGCGACCTCTTCCTCAGAAGGATTCGGCTCTTTCTTCGCCAACGTGATGAGGTTGTACACATACTCCTGCATCCAAGCCTCGCTGAATCCGAGCATTTGCTGGTAGCGACGAACCGAGTGCACTGCCTTCACCACGCTGTTGTCATCCCAAGTGTCTTTGGTCAGAATGTCGTGTACCGTAGCATCCGTAATCTTTTTCATCATTTTTCTCATGAAGCCAGGAATACGGAACTTCCATTTCAGAAGATTGCCCATCAGCATCATCAAGTCCTGGCTAAAACCCTGGAAAAGATACAGGTATCGGCTCACGTCATTTTGTGTGCGACATCCTTTCTTGATGCTCAGGTCGATTTCCTTGAAAAAGTTATCGCTGATGCCATACAGGTCTTTCAGCATTTTTGCGCAGGCTTTTTTCTCTCCGATGCCTAATCGGTTGTTAACTGTGGCGACACGCAGTGTGCGTTTGAAAGTGAGCAAGTCGGGGAGTGCCGCCAAATTGGAAATGCCGAGATTGGCTGCCAGCACACTCTGGAAGTAGACACGTATGAGTGTCATGAAGTCTTCCATCCCGCCAACATTCTCCTTCCGCTTCTTTTTGAAGATATCTAAAAATGCCATTTCGTTTTAATGTTTATCTTATTGATTCGTTGTAAGTCAATGTGTTATGTCTGTTAATATGCATTCCCTTTCTCGCGTCCGAACATATTGGTTACGGTCTTGATGATAATCTTGATGTCGAGCAGGAATGTCCAGTTCTCGATGTATTCGATATCCTTCTTCACACGCCCTTCCATCTGGTCGATGTACTTCGTCTCGCCACGGAATCCTGTCACCTGGGCCAATCCCGTGATGCCAGGCTTTGCCAAATGGCGAACCATGAAGCGATTGATGAGCCTTGAATATTCTTCCGTGTGTTTCAGCATGTGAGGACGTGGACCGACAACGGACATGTCTCCAATGAACACATTGATGAATTGTGGTATTTCATCGATATTTGTCCTACGCATCAATGTTCCAAATGGGAATTTCCTAGGGTCATTCTTCGTGGCTTGCACTTTATCTGCGTCGTCATTGACCTTCATGGAACGGAACTTGATGCATTTGAATATCTTACCATCCAAGCCTGTTCTTTCCTGAACGAAGAATATTGGACCTGGAGATTGAATCTTTATCATAATGGCAACAATCAGCCATACCCATGGGAATACCAAAATCAGGACGAGTGCAGAGAAGATAATGTCAAACACCCGTTTGACAATCTGGTTGAAAGGGTTTCTCATCGGCTCGTCGCGCCGTGCAATGATAGGGATGCCTTCAATGAACGTGCAAGTCATGTTGCTGTTGAACACATCGATGGCTGGAATGTAGTAGAAACGGATAAGATGATTGTCGCAAAACTTACTAATCATGTTGATGGTGTCTTGCTGCTCTTTCGGGAAGTATCCATATATTTCGTTGAAATCAGAATGGTTTGTCAGCCAGCCATAAATGTCGCCGATACCGCCCAGCCTCAGTTGAGCCAAGCCTTTGTATTGACATTCTCCGTCAAAAAACGAGCCGATGATGTTATATCCGTAAGCAGGTGTGCTGAAAATGTCATACAACCTGTACACCGTTTGTTCGTTGCCCACCAATACGATTCTCTTTTGGTTCCTTTTGTTCGAACGGATGTGCATCAAATAGCGTCTGAGAGAGAAACGTTCGATGAACAGAAGAATGGCAAAGAAAAAGACTGAAGTGCAGAGGAATTTTCTTGGGAAGTGGATGTAGGGGCGTGTAATCAAGGCTATCAAGGCGATGAATAGCAGCATTAAGCAGCATGTTGCAATGACTCGCCTCGCCACTTCTTCGCCTTTGACCAGTCGTTGTTGTATGATGGAGGGATAAAAGGAATAACTGGAAAGGAAACTTACGATGTATGTCATCAGCAGTCTCCGCATTCGTCCTGTTCCATAGACCCAAAGAGGATCAATAAGATAAATCAAATGATAGAATCCATAGATGAAAAGAGAAAGCATCAAAACCTCTCCTATCAGTATGCCTATTTGTATATTTCTATCTGTTCCCATTTTGAAATTTCTTTTGTTGAGGAGTCTATCTGTTTTTACGATAGGTTACTTCCATTATCAATTATTCGGCTAAATCATCACTTTTCGGCTTCCGCTCAGTTCTTTTTTGCCGTCTTCAACTATTTTTTGCAAAGGTACAGAATTTTTTTTACTTCAAAAACATTTTTACATTTATTTTGACTAACATCGTCTTATTCTTGATTGCTCAGACGGAAAAAGAAAGAAAAACAACTTTTCCTTTGGTTTTTTGTTTGAATTGCTGTATCTTTGCATCAAATTATTCTCACACCAATGAAAGTTATCAACTTTGCAAAGCAAAATACGGTCATCAATCAGTATGTAGCAGAACTTCGCGACGTCAATGTCCAGAATGACCGTGCTAAGTTTCGTCACAATCTTGCTCGCATCGGTCAGTTCATGGCTTATGAGTTGAGCAAAACCCTTCACTATTCAGAGAAAGACATCCAGACTCCGCTTGCCGTGGCAAAGGCTTCCACGCCAGACGACCAGATTGTGCTCTCCACGATTTTCCGTGCAGGTCTTCCTTTCCATCAGGGATTTCTCGACGTGTTCGACAAGGCAGGAAATGCCTTTGTCTCTGCCTATCGCTACTATAAAGACCGCGACAACAAGCAGGTGGGCATCAAGATTGAGTATATCGCCTCGCCCGACCTCACGGGCAAGACCCTTATCATCGTGGACCCCATGTTGGCGACAGGTGGCAGTCTCGAACTGAGTTATCAGGCTTTCTGCACAAAGGGAGTGCCCTCCACGGTTCACCTGTGCAGCGTCATTGCGGCTCAGAAGGGAGTTGACTATATCAAGAAGGCATTTGCAGACTACGACAATGTCACCCTTTGGTGTGCCGCCATCGACCCCGAACTCAACGAGCACTGCTATATCGTGCCAGGTCTGGGCGATGCGGGTGACCTCGCCTACGGCGACAAACTATAGTATTAACTAAGGTAAAACCTGAATGGACCCGCAAATATCACTCTTAATTACTTATATGCTCCTGTCGCTGATTATCTCGGCGATTTGTTCTGTTCTCGAAGCAACAATTCTTTCTACCCCCATGTCATACGTCACCACCCTTGAGGCACAGAACGTCAAGGGATGGCAGCGGCTCAAGCAGTATAAGACGAACATCGACCGTCCTATTTCTGCCATTCTCATTGTCAACACCATTGCCAATACGGTGGGTGCATCCTTGGTAGGTTCTCAGGCAGCCAATTATGCCACCACCCACTTTTCAGCGACCAACGAGACCAGTTTCTTTGTCGGTCTCGTTTCTGGTGTTTTCACCTTCCTCATTCTGGTGTTTTCCGAGATTGTGCCCAAGACCATTGGCTCCACCTATTGGCGTCGGCTTGACATTCCTGCCAGCAGTCTCATCCATGTCCTGGTCGTGCTTACCTACGTGGTGGTTGTGCTGCTCGAAAAGTTGACCCACGTCATTGGTTCCACTTCTTCTCAGGAGTCAGTCACTCGCGACGAAGTGGCGGCGATGGTGACGGTCGGCACCGAAGAGGGTGTCTTGGAGAAGAAGGAAAACCGCATGATTCAGCATCTGCTCAAACTCGACAGCATCACGGCACACGAGATTATGACCCCCAGTGTGGTGGTGACGATGGCAGAAGAGGAGATGACTTTGCGTGATTTCTACAACGACGAAGAGTTCAAGAAGTATTCCCGCATTCCTGTCTATAAAGATGAGGAAAGCGACTACATCACCGGCTACGTGTTGCGGCAGGAAATTCTCGAACGCTTGGCAGAAGACAAGTTCGATGTCAAGTTGGGCGAGTTGGCACGTCCCATCCTGTCGTTCTCCGAGGACGAAGAAGTCTCCAACATTTGGGAGAAGTTGCTGGAGAAGAAAGAACACATCTCTATTATTATAGACGAGTACGGAACCCTCCGTGGCATCGTCACGCTCGAAGACGTGATTGAAACGATGTTAGGCTTCGAGATTGTGGACGAGAAAGACGAAGTGGTTGATATGCAAGAACTTGCAAAGGCTCAATGGAAGCAGATGCAGAAGGAGCAGCACAAGTAATGGCGAAAGGAATATTCAGACGGGAGGAACTGTTGTTGGGGGCAGATGTGATGGAGGTCATCGCATCGAAAAGCGTCATCATTTTTGGTGTAGGCGGCGTGGGGTCGTGGTGTGCCGAAAGCCTTGTGCGTTCGGGCATTGAGCATTTGACCATTGTCGATTCAGACCGTGTCTGCATGACCAACGTCAACCGCCAACTCATGGCGACCATGAAGACCGTTGGCAAAGTGAAAGTCGATGTCCTCAAACAGCGACTGCTCGACATCAATCCCGCCGCACAAATCACCGCCATTCAGGATATCTACAGTGCCGAAACCGCCGATTCTTTCCACCTTTCTTCCTACGACTACATCATCGATGCCATTGATTCTCTGAAAGATAAGGCAGACCTCATCCTTCGAGCCACCCAGACCGATTCCGTCTTCTTTTCTTCGATGGGGGCGGCATTGAAGATGGATCCCACCAAAATCAGCGTTGCCGAGTTCTGGAAAGTGAAAGGATGTCCGTTGGCGGCAGCCCTTCGTCGCAAGTTCAAGCACAACAAGACCTTCCCCGCCAAGAAATTCAAATGCGTCTATAGCGAGGAACTGCTCAAGAATCGGGGGGAGAACAAAAGTTGCGGCACCAGCCAGTGCCTGTGTCCCAAGGCTGCCGACGGTCCCGGTCGGGCAGACCTCCTCAACCACGAGTGGTGTACTTCCAAGGCTCAAATCAATGGCACCATTGCCCACACCACCGCCATCTTCGGCTTCATGATTGCAGGCATGGTGATGCAGGACATTTACACCCGCAGCATTGCTGAGTAATTGAACATTCGTTGTTCAAAAATCATCCGAAACATTTTTGTTTCAATAAAACACAATGTCTTCAATCACCTGTGCTCCCACGTGCTCATTCAGTTTGCGGGCAAGGGCACGATGCTCCATCAGCAGGTTTTGCTTCACGGCAGGCGAGGTAATTTGCACGTGAAGCGTTTGGTTCTTAATAAAAATGTTGCCCGTGTAGCGTTGAATCACCTTGCCCATCACCGTGGGCCAAGCAGCAATCAGGCGGTATTGATTGTAAGGCGTTTCAATACCGTTCAGTCGCATGAATTGTCTGACGACATCACCAATCCGTTCCGTGTTGCTTCGTTGCATGGTCAGTCGCTGATTTCTCCGCCTTTCACGTTGAAAATCTTATAGTTACCCTGAGTCCTTTCCAAGATTTTGTTCAGGTTCTCACGGTTCGTGTCCGTAATGAAGATTTGCCCGAAAGCGTCGCTTGACACGAGGTTGACAATCTGTTCCACACGCCGAGCGTCGAGTTTGTCGAAGATGTCGTCCAGCAGGAGCAGGGGCGTTGTTTGGCTGCCCGTGCGTTTCAGAAAGTCGAACTGTGCCAGTTTCAGCGAAATCATATACGTCTTGTTCTGGCCCTGCGAGCCTTCCCGCTTGATGGGGTAGTCGCCCAGCGACATCTCCAGTTCATCCTTGTGGATGCCGTGCAGCGAGTGGCCCACGATGCGGTCTTTCACTCGGCTGCGCACCAGCGTTTCGTGCAGGTCCCCCTGCTGGCAGTGGCTCACGTAGCGGAGCGACACCCGCTCGTTGTCGCCCGAGATGATGGAGTAGAAATGCTGAAACACAGGGACAAACTCCTTGATGAACGCCTCCCGCTTGGCATAGATTTGCTCACCCTCCATCGCCATGATGGCATCAAACGTGTCCATCAGCCCATCATTGTCGCGATACTCGTCTTCGTCCAGTTTCAGCACGATGTTCCTGTTCCTCAGCATCTTGTTATACTTCATCAGCGACTTCATGTACGTCGAGTCATACTGCGAAATCACCACATCCATCAGCCGTCGCCGTTCCTCGCTGCCACCGCTGATGATGACAGAGTCGTTGGGCGAAGCGATGATGAGCGGCAGCAGTCCGATGTGGTCCACCAGCCGCTGACACTCCTTCAGGTTCCGTTTCAGGTGCTTCTTCTGGTGCAGTTTCATGCCCAGGGAGATGTCCTCCTCCACGCCGTTCAGGTCATACGTTCCCTGCACCATCATCAGTTCCTCGCCGTGCCGCACGTTCATCGAGTCCACCGTGTTCGTCATGCTTTTCGTCAGCGACAGAAAGTAGATGGCATCCAGCACATTCGTCTTTCCCTCACCGTTCTGTCCCACAAAGCAGTTCACCTTCGGCGAGAACTCCAGTTCTGCCGAGGCGATATTCCGATAGTTCAGTATGTTCAGTCGTTTCAGAATCATGTGGCAAAGTTAGTCATTATTTTTCACCCCACAAAGCCTGTCCCCAAAAATCTTCTTCCTCCAGTCTTTTCCTGTCTCTTCTTCACGCATCCTCGCTTCTTTCCAGCATTTCCAACTCTTCCTTGATACGCTTGAAGGCAGGCGTAAGGAGCGAGGTCACCAGTTCTTTGCCGTCGGGTGAACGGAAGGTGCAGGTGCGTCCCATGGTATTCAGGCGGTGGATATAACTGATGTTCACCATCGTGCTTCGGTCGGCACGGATGAAGATCTGCTCGTCCAGCATCTTGCTCACAGTCCCCAGACCTGCCAGAATAAAGTCTGAACGCTCGAACGTCACCAACTGCGTGTAGTTGCCGTCGGCTTTCAGATAGACAATATCCGCCGCGGTCACCATTATCATCCCGTTAATCGAGCGCAAAGCCAGTTGTTTCGGTATCTCCTTCTCCGTCATCTTCACGATGTCTTGTGCCAACTCAGTCTTCTCTGCTTTCATCGCCTCCTCACGAATGGCACGTATCAGTTGCTCCTTCTCGTGCTTTTCACGTTGCAACCGTGCCAACTTTCTACGGGCGCGGCGTTTCTCATACCAACGGGTCAGTGCCCATATCGCACCTGCCAGAGTCGCCATCGCCAATAGTCCTACCCACCAGTGCTGCCACCATGCAGGTGGTGGTGAAATGAACGTATCTGCCTGACTGTCAGCAATCAGCGCCTCTGGATTGAACGATGTCATTTCCTCCACACCACACAGCCACACCGTGCCGTCCTCTTCCTCCGCCATGCGAGCCTTCAGCGGTTCAATCATGGTGAAACCGTTCGTGTGGTCGAAGAACACCACCTGACTCAGCCGATAGTCCTCACTCACCCGGCACACAAACAGCCCGTCGATGGCTGCCACCACCAGAAATCCCCGTGGCGACACGTGCAGCGAACGCACCTCATGTCCCGCCAGTTCCGGCATCTGACTGCTCAGTTCCGTCACTTCGCCCTTGCGAATCAGGAAGAGCGAATCGCCCGAGGCAAAGAACACCGCCCCGTGCGTGTCCGCCTCCATCGTGGTGATAATCAGTTTCTGCGGATAGTCGTATTTGGTGGTTGACAGTCGATGGTCGCCCGTTGCCAGAAAGTGGTTCGTGCCGCCCTGAATGCAGAAGAGTCCAAACGTGCTGCCCACCCACAGGCGACCCTCTCCGTCGGCGGCGGCACACCAGGGGTGGGGCACCTCTGTCGAGAGCGAATCCACCCTTTCCGTCTTCGGATCGTAGGCGGCAATCACCTGCCGAGTCACCAGGATGAGCCGTCCGTTTGCCTCGCTGACGTGTTGATAGCGTTCAAACGGCAATCCCAGCCACTCCACGTTGTTGCCATTCACCCGTGCCACGTCATTCCTTCCTGCCAGATACGTGCCCCTGCCAATTCGTGCCGTGCTCGGACAGAAGAAGTTGTCGGGGTCGTCATAGAGGGTGAGTGTCGTGGGTTGAGCGGTGACACTCCTTGCCGCAGGGGCTCCCGCCTCGTCCCGATAGAGGGTTGGGATGCGGGACTCGATTTTCCCGTTCAGCGTGCCCATCACGATGTGTCCGTCCTCACCCACACCCACGGCGCGCACAATGTCATTCTCGTCGCTCAGTTGGTAGTTCGTGAAGTGCCGGCCGAAGAAGCAATAGACACCCTGATATGTTGCCACCCAGAGCCGTCCCCATCGGTCGATGAGCATATCTTTGATGAGGTTCACTCCGCCGTGCAACTTGCTCACACTCCGTCCGTTGAAGGCGTATAGGCTGTGTTCGTCAGCAATGAGCACTTCCGTTTTTGTTGCCTTCACAATCAGTCCATACCCCGCCTGCCATTCGTCGAAGGGCGTGTGCATTCTCACGCTGTCACCCTCCACCGTGTAGATGCCATCCTGGGCAAAGGCATACAGCGTCTTTCCCCATCGGCAGAGGGCATAGAACGAATCGTTTTCCGACAGACGCACAGCGACATCCGCCCCCCTCTTCACCCGATGCAAGCCCTGTTCCGTCGGGATATAGACCTAGGTCGAATCCACATACAGCCGCCTGTCCGGTGTCATCTCGTCCAGCAGCGGGTGAGCCATCACCCTGCGGATGTTCACCTTGTCCCGATTCTTGCCCAGCGACAGGACACCTCCCGATGGGGCTTCCATCCGTCCTATCCATCGGTTTGCCTCCTTTTCGTCCTCCATCAGCACCATCCTGTTCGGCAGGTCGCCGCTGTTGAAGTTGTTCAGCAGCCACTTCCCCTCTGCGTCCAGTTTGTGCATCTCAATCTCGTCCAGTCCCACCCGCCATCGTTGGCGAAAGTCCAGTGCCCACACCTGTCCGCCCACCTCGGCGAAACCGACGATGTTGTAACGCTTTCCCTTCAGAAACGGCGTGAACGTCTTCCCGTCGAAGCGTACCAGCCCCGACAGCGTACCTATATATATGTACCCGCGCGAGTCTTGCCACACCCGTTCCGCCTGAATCTGCGGCAGGCCATCTTGTGTGGTGTAGCGGCGGAAAGAGAGGTTGCTCTTCATCTGTGCTGCCAGCGGCAGAGCCACCATTTCCGTCAAGACGATGACCATCACCGTCAGCATCCATCTTCTTCCAATCAGTATTTTCATGGCGACAAAATTACGAATTTTTTGCCAATGAACCTTTCAAAAACAATGGAAAAATAACAAAATCGTCCAATCCTCCCTTGAGTTCATCAAAAAAAAGGGGTAGTTCATCAAAAAGTGCTTTTTTTTTGAAAGTTTTTTTGTTCGTTTCATTTATTTTTGCATGCACAAAAAAACAACTCAAAAACTATTATAGCACATGAAAAAATTTACCCCCCCCATTCTCTTGCTTTTCATGGCAAGTTGGATTGCGCCCGCATGGGCGCAGACCCAGATTAAGTACCAGGACATCACGCCTGAGCAGTTGCCTGCGGGGACGAAAGTCATCCCACAGTATGCGTTCGGGAACCGTGAAGACTTGGTCGAAGTCACCATTCCCGAAGGAGTGGAAGTCCTCGCACCTGATGCCTTCTCAGGCTGCACCAACCTGCTAAAGGTGACCCTTCCCACCACATTGGTGAGTGCCAAAGGGGCTTTCACCTTCTGTGCCAACCTCAAGGAGGTCACTTGCCTCGGTCTTGTGCCGCCCGCTATCGGCCCCACACCCACTTACAACGTGATTAACCCTGAGTATCTTCAGTGGTATAACAACATCAACGACCTCTATGAGGGGTTTAAATGGGGGCAATACAGTGGCATCGATGGCGAATCCACCGGAGCCAACGGGACGGCAAACTGGTATGTCTATGACAACACCGACATCGACAACAAGCGGCTCGCCATCGAGAAAATCATCATGGGCGAGGTGTATTATGAAGATGTGAGTCCTAACCTTCTCGTCAAGTGGACATCGGATGCCTACGGTCTCTATGGCTACAATACCGACCGAAACTTCACCTCTCGAGATGACGAATGGCCTTACGACCAGATGCCCTATCTCACGCTGAAGATGCGTGACCACCAGTTGAACTATCCTTCTTTCACCCCTTACGAACTCTTCCCTGGGTGGAACCACTTCCCCTCTCTCCATACGTTTGAGCAACCACAGCCCACCCATATCCGTGTGGGTGCCGACTATTCGCTCCTCAACGCACCCTTCACCAACAAGCCCGATCTCACCCTCGCCGTCAGCATCGATAACGAGCAGGAGGTCTATTATGCCGGTCATGCCACCTTCTTGGGCGGTACGCATTCCTACGGAACCTTCAACTTGGAGCAAGATGCATGGGAGAACAACATCCGCGTTCAGACCTCAGGTTCTGTTCGTGCCAACGTCATCGACCAGTCTCATCCGACACTCTATACCGAGGCACCCATGCGTGCCGACGTGGTGAAGACCACCTTGCGATTTGATGAGGATTCGCAGTATTCTTCGAGCCCAGAATGGATATTCACCTCCCTTCCTTTCGACTGCCGTCTGAGTGATGTGCGTGTGACCGAGGGAGGCAACAATCTTCAGTGGGCTATTTACAAACATTCAGGGCAGATGCGTGCCGATGCTCATTTTAACGACGTGTGGGTGAAGCAGACTGCCGACAGTATTCTTCATGCAGGCGAAGGCTTCATCTTCTCTTGCGGATGGAACGATTACGTGGACTCATCGGCTGCCATCGAGTTCCCAGCCATCAACAATGCCAACAAGAACCGGCTCTTCACCACCGAAGATGTCAGCATCCCCTTGCAGCAATATACCGCTTCGGCAGAGAGCAACCGCTCATGGAACTTCATCGGCAATCCCTATCCCTGCTTCTACAGCACCAAGTACTTCGAACCCTCCATGCCTTTCGTGGTCTGGGAAAAAACTTGGGAGAATGGTTGGAACCAAGGGCACTACAACATGGGTTACAAGACCTTTAGCCCAATTGATGATGACTATATCCTTTCGCCCTTCCAGGGCTTCTTCGTGCAGCGACCTTTGGGTCACGATGCACTGAACTTCCCTGAGTACGGACGTTTTGCCACCGTCAATGAGTATGAGGACTTCATGGGCGAACTGATGGGCGAGCCCGACCTTTCCCAGGATACCTCCTCCGCACCCCGTCAAATCGGTCGCCGCCGTGCAGCCGCACCCCGTCCGCCTGTGGGCAAGATGGAGAAACGCCGTGTTATCAACCTCGTCTTGCAGGATGCCAACGGCATCCAACTCGACCGCACCCGTCTGGTGGGCAACCCCGATGCAACCACTGCCTACGAGGCGGCTTGCGACGCCACCAAGTTCCCTGACCTCACTGGCAATTCCACCTTATTATATATAATAGGCACGGACAAGACCCACTACGCCATCAGCGAACAACCTTTCGTTAAAGGCGATGAAGTGAGCCTGGGAGCCAAGTTCCCCACAGCGGGCACCTACACCCTCCAAGCCCGCTTCAAGACCGCCTATCCCGACTTGGACGGAAAGGTGATGCTCATTGACTACGAGACAGGCATCAGTCAACCTGCCACCGAACCCTACACCTTCACCACCCAGGCAGGGGAAATCACCACCCGCTTCGCCCTCTCCTACGGCAGCGAAGCCACAGGCATCTCCTCTGTTGCGACACCGTCGCAACAAAGCGGACAGACCTAAGACCTTCAGGGTCGTCTCGTCGCGGGCACCCCACGTCCTGGCATCTACATCAAGAACGGAAAGAAAATCATCATCAAATAACAGCAACTAAATAGGTGAACAAAAATAATTCATGAAGAATTCATGGTCAATTCATGATAATTTATGTTTAAAATAAAACACGAAT
>CALAVF010000047.1 GCA_937892315.1 uncultured Prevotellaceae bacterium
CCGAGATGACGGGCATGAGAGCGAGGAAGACATTGGCAACAGAGTTAGCAAGACACGGGCGAGAGACTTGAGTGAACATTGAGGGTCACACTTTTCCGTAGATATTTTCACATTTTTCTCCATTTTCCTTTTGTTTTGCAAAATCTTTCGTTCCTTTTTTTGTGCCCTTTTGAAAAAAGTTTGGGAAAAGTTTGTGGGTGTCGGAGTTTTTTAGTTAATTTGCAATTTGCAGGGCGGTTAGCGTCCTGTCACTGCGGTGCTTCGGTGTCGTGGCTAATTGGTAAAATAGAAGCGTTATGTTCTTTCTGAAAACAGGAAAATAGAACTTATTGTTTGAATTTATGAATACGACAGCATTACAAAGTGTCTGGAAGACCTTACTTGGTTACGACCTTACAGCAGCCAACAAACGCTGGCTGGCTGACCATTTGTATGAAGCAGTGAAGGCGGAAAATACGAAGACAAAGAGAAAAGCGAAGTCTTGGCCAAAGTTGTCAAAAGCAGATTTAGTCATTTCTCCGGAAGTGATGGCTTTGGTGGAGGGGGTTGAACCATTGCCTGAAGATTTTGACGTAAACAAAGTTCGCTTAGAATATTTGATGAAAAAATATGGATAATAGAATAAACGTCTTTATCGATACAAACATTCTGATTGATTATCTTGCACGCCGAAAAACCTTTTTTGAAGCGGCGGCACTTATCATCCAACTTGGCAAGAAAAAGAAATGTAATTTGCAAGTTTCTTCGTTGTCATTTGCTACTGCGAGTTTTATTATGCAGGCTCATTACAAGATGAGGCATGATGACATCGTCAAAAGGTTTACCAATTTTGTCAAACTGTGCAATGTGACTACAGTAGATTCTCAAACAATAGACGAGTCTTTGAGTTCCCTGTTTGACGATTTTGAGGATGCCATGCAATATTTTTCCGCTACACGAGAAGGGGCAGATGTTATCATTACTCGTAACAAAACAGATTTCAACGCTTCTCAACTCCCTATTTACGAGCCGCAAGAGTTCTTGGATGTTTTGTTATCGGGACATCAATAAATTCTTTCTTATCTCATATCAGGCACAAAGCACTTTCCGCTTTGTGCCTTTTTTCATGCCCTTTTGAAAAAAGTTGGGGAAAAGTTTGTGGGAATCGACGTTTTTTAGTTAATTTGCAACCGATTGGGCGGTTAATGTCCTTTCACTGCGATGCTTTGGCGTCGCGGCTTATCGGTAAAATAGAAGCGTTATGCTCTTTCTTGCAAACTGAAAACCTGAGAAACTTTCAATTTTTGCAGAATTTTTGAGAAGGCTCGTGTGCCACACTTGCCATACTCGAATGACAGAAGACGGACATAGCGGCTTCACGCATTATTGCGTGGAACTGCTTTATTAAACCATCTTTGTTATTCGGGCAATTCTCAGGGCCTTCAGTTTGGAGATGTGACATACAGTTCCACGCTTCTTCGTGTGTATGTATTGTGTGTGCTTTTGCAAGGGACTGGCAAAAGCCATTTAGAAAGAACAAAAAAATCATTGATTATCCTTTTATTAACTTAAAAAAGACAACTCCTATGAAAAAGTATTTATTTCTATCCATTTTGTTGACAGGGGCAGCCCTTCTGCATGCACAGACTCAGCGTACACAAGTCCAACCGAGAAGTACAACACAATCCACAGTAAAGACATTCACCCTTTCCAACGGGAAATTGGGACCTGTGCAGGTGGGGGCAAAGTTCGCCAACATTCCTGCCGCTTATGCAGGATTGTATGACAAATACACAAAGAAAACACAGACCATGGAAGATATGGACGGGGAATGGACGGTGGTATATTACCAGTTTACCAAGGCAGGCAAAAATGTTTTCCGTATAGACGTTGATGATAACAGAGTTATCTCCTCCATTACTCTGCAAGCAGGGTCTGCTTCCATTGTCAAGACTCCTGATGGTTTTTATGTTGGCTATCCTGCCCGTACCCTTTTCACCAAGAAACGTATGGAGTGGAACACCTACTATGACGGGGAAGTGTTTGGTGTCAGTGGGCACTACACCTTCAAGGTAAGCAGTAATGACCTAATCAATACAGATGTTCCTCAGAACGCCAACCAGTTCAAATCCACTGCAAAAGTTAGTTCTATTACCTATAATAGTATGGTGGACGCTTATTAAGGGATTTGAACAAGTTGCAAGAATAATAATAACCTTCTATTTATTAATCAATTAAAAATCAAAAAACATGAAAAAGATTCTTTTTGTGCTGGCTGCTGCAAGCATGACAATGGCAGCACAAGCAAAAATTCTGAGAGTAAGCAACGTGTCGGGAAGTTCGGCTCCTTACAAAAGTATTTCCCCAGCAATCCGTGCAGCAGAAGAAGGAGACACCATTATGGTAGATGCATCATCAACAACCTATGGTAATGTTACTATCGACAAACGTGTGGTTTTGTTGGGACCTGGGTATTGGTTGCAGGAAAATGGCATTATACAAGAAGGTGGAGAAACTGCATCTGCAGATATTTGGGTAGGTGCTAAGGGAGTTATTATTAAAGGTATGACATTGACACGCCTTACTATTCAGGGAGACCAAACCGTTATCAGCAGATGTAGAGTTTTGAACGGCATTACTATTGATAATGCTAACAACTGCATCATCCATCAAAACTATTGTATGTATGTGGCACCATATAGTTTAACAGACCTCAAGACATCCAATCATCAAATAACCAATAATATTATGACAGGTAATACAACTGGATTATACATGGGGAATTTCACAAATACTCTTTTTGCTTATAATACATGTATCGGCACAGAGAAGCCGAGAATGATGGGAAGTAATGGAAATGGTAAAGTGCTTGATTGCACGATTGAACATAATGTTTTTATAGAACTTCCCAGTATTGATATGTCAAATTCGATGAACAATAATACAGTTCCACAAATCTGGCCATATAAAGCATCGATGACGGATAAAGAGGTACAAAAAGCCCTTTCAAACCTTACAGATGGTGCTTTCGCTGGCGACGACCCCTATGTTCTTTCTGGTGTACCTTCAGGTCCCGTTGTTCAGGATTTGATTGTTCCTACCACAGTGGAAAAGGGCAGCAAGATGAGTGTTACCGTTAAAGTGGGAGTGGTAAAATGAAAGCGTTAAGAATCTTCACGCTGGGTTTGGCTGCCATTAGTGCTGTGTTTGTCATGGCACAGTCGCCTAAACGGGTGGAGTATTTCTTGGACACTGACCCTGGTTATGGCTTGGGCAAACTCATCAGCAACATCCAAGTGGGCGACAACCTGTTGACATTCGATGTCAGCGATGCGCCCGAAGGGGCACATGTGCTGTCTGTACGATGCCAAGATGACCAAGGTGTATGGTCTTCCACGATGAGCCGCCCGCTCTTCATCGAGCGTTTGCAGGACATCGTCTATGTGGAATACTTCTTTGACGGCAAAGACCCTGGTGTGGGCAAGGCAACCAGCATTGCTCTGCCCCAACAAGACTACAAGGCACATCTCGACTTCACGTTTGAGCCAGACATCACCGCATTAGCGATAGGCGAACATGAAATTTCTGTCCGTGCCCGAGACGTGTTCGACACGTGGACAGATGTGATGAGCCGTAAGTTTACGATTGTGGACAAATACGTTCCTGAACCGCCAACTCCCGTCACAGGTGATTTGGCTCGTTTGGAATACTTCTTCGATACGGACCCTGGCTATGGAAAGGGTCAAACCCTGCAAAATCCAGCCACGGGTACCAATGTCTATCAGATGTCATTCGACGGCGTGGAAGCGGGAGCCCATGTGCTCTATCTGCGTGCCCAAGAAAAGAGCGGTGTGTGGTCGCCTGTCATGAGCCGTCCGCTTTATGTTCAGAACCCATCGGAAGAGGGAGTCGTGGCTTTGGAATACTTCTTTGACGATGAAGATCCTGGCGAGGGGAAAGCCGTAAAAGTCAACTTGCCAACAAGTTTGAAGGCACCGTTCACGTTCGATGTGGCGACAGACGGATTGATGGTTGGCACTCATCGTCTCAACCTCCGTGCACAAGATGAAACGGGTCAATGGTCTGTATTGAGAAGCGAATCGTTTGAAGTGACAGGAGGCATTGATATTGTGGATGGCAACTGCATCAATGGCATCTACTACGAATTCTATGCTAACACTAAGACGGCAGAAGTGATAAGCGGTGAGAACAGATATGCGGGCGATGTGCGTATCCCATCTTCTGTCAAGTATAATGGTGACACTTATTCCGTCACGGCGATTGGCGAGGCAGCATTCGCTTACTGCGATGAATTGACCTCCATAACAGTCCCCAACAGCGTCATTTCCATCGGTGAACGTGCTTTCCAAGGCTGTGGTGGTCTGACATCCATTCGGGTGGAGAGCGGCAACACGGTGTTTGACTCGCGTGAGAACTGCAACGCCATCATTGAGACGGCGAGCAATACGCTACTTGTTGGTTGTGAGAATTCTTTCATCCCTAATGGCATTACAGCCATTGGCGGAGGTGCTTTCTCTGATCGCAGAGGCTTGACTTCCATCACTATACCTGAAGGGGTCAAAACCATTGCATGGACGGCTTTCGAAAGTACAGGCTTGACCTCTGTCACCATCCCCAACAGTGTCACAACGATTGACTTGTATGCCTTCTCTACCAGTCAACTGACCTCTTTGACTATCCCCAGCAGTGTCACTTTCATTGGCGAAGGGGCTTTTGGTGGATGCTATGGATTGAAATCTATTCAAGTGGACAAAGACAACAAGGTTTATGACTCTCGGAAAAATTGTAACGCCATTATTGAAACGGCAAGTAATACACTGATTGCAGGATGTAAGACCTCCGTCATCCCCGAAGATGTCACGTTCATCGGCACGGCTGCATTCATCTATTATTCCGACATGGCATCTATCACTATTCCCAGCAGCGTGACCAACATCGGACCAGAGGCTTTTTGGGGGTGTGGCTTTACTGACGTAAGAATCCCTCAGCATGTCTCATCTATCGGCTATTATGCTTTCGCTTATTGCTGGGAGTTGAAAGATGTGTATTGTTATGCAGAAAAGGTGCCAACAACCGACTTAGGAGTTTTCCAAGGTGTGGACACTCAAAATGCAACTCTCCATGTACCTGCCTCATCCATTTCGGCTTATAAAGCAGC
>CALAVF010000048.1 GCA_937892315.1 uncultured Prevotellaceae bacterium
AATTGAAGGAAATTTATCAGGAATCTCGTTTTTTTGTTTAATGGAGGGGTAAAGATTCCATTTTGGGAGCATCATGAATAAAATTGTAATTTTAAATGTTGGGATAGACAACATCACACAAAAGGAGTTGTTGAGACTGCTGAAGAAGGGCGTGTTGGTGACCCCAAACGTAGACCAAATTGTGAAGATTCAATCTGACAGGGACTTTTATGAGATTGTGAAGTCTGCTGAGTGGGTGGTCTGTGATAGTAAGATATTGTATTTATGCTCCCTTTTGACAAAAACACCATTGAAAGAGACAATACCAGGGAGTAGTTTTTTTCCTGCGTTTTACGAATACCATAAAGATAATGAGAATTGTAAGATATTTTTGCTTGGTGGCATGGATGGCGTGGCACAGCGGGCGATGGAGAATATCAATAGAAAGGTTGGAAGAAGCATTGTAGTGGGGGCTTATTCTCCCTCTTATGGGTTCGAGAAGAAGCAGGATGAGAATGAACAAATATATAGGATGATTAATGAGTCGGGGGCAAATGTGGTGCTTGTTGGTGTGGGGTGTCCGAAACAGGAAAAGTGGATATATGCTCATAAGGAGCAAATGCCGGAAGTGGATATCTGGATGGCGTTGGGTGCAACAATTGATTTTGAGGCAGGTAGTGTCAAACGGGCGCCAAAGATTTTCCAAAAATTATATTTGGAGTGGTTCTATCGTTTTTTGCAAGAGCCCAAACGAATGTATAAGAGGTATTTTATTGATGACCCCAAGTTCTTCTGGTACTTCGGTAAACAGTTATTGGGATTTTACAAAGATCCTTTTGCCGAGATGGATGAACATAATGGGTAGTGTGACAATAAAAAGAAAGAGCCACACCAGTCCGTTAAGTGCTAACAGGATATATGCCTTGATTTTTTCCATTGAGAGTACAAAATTAGTGAATAATTGGCAATAATAGGATATTTCTTTGAAAAAATCTGTACTTGATTTGTTTTTTCAGTTGCTTCGGTATTCAATCGGTGCATCTGATGAAAGACCGAAGGACATCTCGCCGGAAGATTGGGAGAGCCTTTATGAGATAGCCCGTCGGCAATCGCTGCTGGGGGTCTTGTTTTATGGCATAGAGGTGCATCCTGAAATAAAGCCGGAAAAGAGATTGCTGCTGAAATGGTATTCGGTGAGTGAAAAGATAAAGGTGGCGAATCAGAAAACGAATCGTGCGGCTGTAGAGGCGACAAGTTTTTTTCGTGAGCATGGATTTAGGACCTGCCTCCTGAAGGGACAGGGGAACACGCTGAACTATCCGAATCCTTATATGAGGACGAGCGGAGATATTGACATCTGGGTGGAAGGAGGAGACCGGAAGGTGTTGACGTTTGCTCGGAAATATGTTCCTCACGCAGATTTCTGCTATCATCATATAGAGTTTAAGAAAGTGGAAGGTGTCGAGACGGAAGTGCATTATCGTCCGTCGTTTATGAATAGTTTTGTCCATGACGGGAGAATGCAGCGGTGGTTTGAAGAGGTGGCAGAGGAACAGTTTAGTCATGAGGTCGAGTTGCCCGAAGGGGCGGGGACTGTATGTGTTCCGACCAACGGATTCAATCGAATCTATCAGATGTCGCACATTTCGAACCACTTCTTTCATGAGGGCATAGGGCTGAGGCAGATTCTGGATTATTATTATGTGTTGCAGCAGGGCTTTACGGAGGGGGAGAGAGCGGAGGATGAGGCTCTGCTGAAGCGATTGGGGTTATATAAAATGGCATCAGCGGTGATGTGGGTGTTGAAAGAGATGCTGCACATGGAGGACGGGTTGATGATTGTGTCGGCGGATAAGAAGTTGGGGCGTTTCCTGTTAAATGAAATCCTGCAAGGTGGAAACTTTGGGAAATACGACCAGCGGGTCAGTCACCATCAAGGGCAATTCGCAAAGAACATCCTGCGGCTGAAACGCGACTTCCGTCTGATGTGGTATTTCCCTTCGGAATGTCTATGGGAGCCTCTTTTTAGATGGTATCACTTCTTCTGGAGGTTGTTGAATAAATAGTTCCTTTTGATATAAATGCAGCGGGGTCAATCTTTATGGATTGGCTCCGCTGCATTTGTTTATTAGGAGAATCTTCCTTGCCACTTATGAAATGTAACTTACTTCAACTGTGCTTTAATGATACTCAATGAATAAGAGGGGACATCGAAAGTGAGTTGGGTGCCGTTGTTCTGGACACTGACAGCAGCAGGGCGTGGAACGACATGGGTGGGGTTGTCCATCGTGTTCTCGTCGTTGCCGCTTTCGGAGGAGAGGCGTTCGAGGGTGGCAGATTGGGCAATGGCGTTCTTCAGGTCGATGGTGCCGGTGGTGGGGCCATATCCAGTGTTGACAACCTTGATGTACATCGTCTTGGTGGCATCGTCGATGGTGGTAGAGGCATAAACACCACGCATCATGCTGTGCTGGAGTTTGCCTGTGGTGTTCATCTTGCCGTCGATGTAGGCAGTAATGCTGTCACCATCCACATCCACCTGGAGGTCGTACCAACGATTGTCTTCCACCTTGAAAGGTGTGTCTTTTGCAATCTGGATTCGTCCACCGCCATTGCCCTGTTCGATGTTGTTCTGTGAGTTGTTCCAACCACCGATGTTGAACCAGTTGTAGTTGTCACGGTCTTTGTAGCCGAAGATGAGGAGGAAGCCCTCGTTGCCTTCACGTTTCAGAGCCTTTGCTTTGAAGGTGTATTTCTGGTCGGTACGGGCATCGGGGCAAATGAACATGGTGGCTTCTTCGTTGGAAGTCTGAGTGACTTCGCTGCCATTGGCACGCCATTCTCCACGTACATTTTCCCACTTGGCAAGCGATGCGATGTCAACGGGCTTGCCATCCACGATGTACTGAATATCCTTGTAGATGGCGTTGGTTGCCCATGTGCCAAGACCGACACGAAGCGGTGTGGCTTCTGCTTTCTCAACAGGCTTTTCGGGCAGGTTGGCTGTCCATGTGGTCTTCACCACCTGTGTGCCGATGTTGTTGGGGAAGAGTTTCTGTACATAGTAGGATGGGGTACACATCACCTTGGCACTGTTGAAACGAATCATGTCGGGCTGCCATGCCACGTTATTTTCGTTGACGAAGATGGGGGCGTAGGAATTCATCACCACCACGTCTGAGTTGTTTTCCATGCCCATCATGTAAACAGCCTCACCCAGTGCAGCGTTGAGGTTGCCGATTTTGCCAAACTGACTGGTCACGGCATACTCGCCCGTGTAAATCTTGTAGGCGTTGCGGCTGTATGTGTCATACTTGTGGAAGCGGTCGGCAAACCACTTGGGGTTGCGGTAGTAGTGCTCATCCACGATATCGACAGGATAGGAGTTACGCCAAGATGGGTCGTCTGTACCCCATGATTCCACGTTGCCTATTGCCTTGATATTGGGATACTTTGCCTTGATGGCATCATAGAACATCTTGTAACGCTCAGGGTATTCAATGGACTGGTCACGGTTGGTGTCCATGAAGAAGTTGTAGTTCTCATTGCCAATCTCCAGATACTCGATGTTGAAAGGTTCTGGGTGGCCGTTCTTGGCACGAAGAGCGCCATACTTTGTGGTCTTGGCATCGCCGTTGGCATATTCAAGTGCATCCATACACTCCTTCAACCACGTGTCTTTCAACGAGTCGAGCGGTGTATAGCCACCATGCCAGATGCCGACATTCACCACGTAGAGCGGCTTCGCACCAATGTCCTCTGCCAGTTGCAGGAACTCGTGAAAACCGAGTCCGTCGGTGGTGTAGTAGCCCCAGTTGGCATTCATGTGACCAGGACGCTCCTCAATAGGACCTACGGTGCGTTCCCAACGGAAAGCGTTCTCGGGCGAACGCTGTCCCTCGACAAAGCAGCCGCCGGGGAAACGCATGAACTTGGGCTTCATGTCGGCAAGGAGTTGAGCCAGGTCTGGGCGACATCCGTGGTCTTTATAGGTAGGTGGCATGAGGCTCACCATGTCAAGTTGGAACACGCCTGGCGTGGCACTCAGCAGTTCAAATACCGCCTTGGGGTCATCGCCTGTTGCCGTGATGGTGGCGGTATATTTCTGCCATTTAGGAGTGAGTTTGACAGGGATTTCCACCGCACCTAAAGATGTGCCAGCCGACACCTTTGCCACGACATTGGTGCTGATTTGGAAGTTGTTGTTTCGGCGATTTCCACGTCTGTTGTTCTCTTGTGGCTGTGGCAGTGATGATTTCTGCAGACGGGCTGTGAGCGTGCCTTTGAATTTCTTGTCGCTCTTTGCCCAGAAAGTCAGGGTGTACTTGCGACCGTTGACAGCATTGATGCCCCAGAAACCTTCATTGGCAACACCTGCTTGATGCTGTGCGTCGGCTTTTGTCACAATGACTCGCAGCGACTTGCCTTGTGCCGCATTCATGGGGTCTTCGGCTGTCAACTCAATGGTGGCGTTGCTGGCATCGCCGCAAGCAGGATACCAGTTGGCAGGTTGCTGCTTGTCATTCTCGAACGAGCGGTTCTGAATAAGTTCCGCATAGATGCCGCCGTCGGCAGCGTGGTTGATGTCTTCGAAGAAGATGCCATAGTGGGTGGGTGAAATCTGAGGGCCACGTTGGTTGGCGTCAATACTTATCTGCACCTGTGCGGAGGCAGTAAGTGTACAGGTCAGCAAGGTTGCTGTCAAGATAGATTTGCTGTTCATGTTGTGTAGGTTTTGAGTTAGTAATTAAAGAAATTCAACGGTTTGTACAAGTTTATTGCTGTTGGAGCCTTTGATGAGGATGAGGTTCCCCTTCGGCTTGTTGGCGGAGATGGCTTTCTTCACCTCTTCCACATCGGCAAAGACCTTCCACTCGGCAGGGTGTTGCGTCTTGGCAAAGTTCTCGCCCACAAGCCAGATGGTTTCCATGTCCGATTCTTTCAGGATGTCAACCACTTTTTGATGCTCTTCATCGCTGACATCGCCCAATTCGCCCATCTGTCCGAGGATGCACATCTTGTGTTCAGCCTTCATCAAACGGAAGTTGTCGAGGGCTGCCTTCATGCTGGTCGGATTGGCGTTGTAGGCATCCACCACGAGGCGATTATCTGTCGTGATGGTCAACTGGCTGCGGTTGTTCGAGGGCTTGTATTCGGCAAGTGCCTCGCTGATGTCGTCGGCTGGCACGGCGAAGAGTGTGCCAATGCAAGCGGCGGCAAGGGCGTTGTCCAAGTTATAACTTCCGATGAGATGGGTCTGCACTTCGTAAGGCGAGAACTGAGAAGGTTGGGGAGTCCATTTGAATTTCAAGAAAGGATTGCATTCCACCAATTCACCCTTTACCAGCAGGTCTGCAGCATCTTTCTGTCCATACTTCACCAGTCGCATCCCTCCGCAGATGCCTTTTAGGTGTGGGTTGTCGTTGTTGATGAAGGCGGTTCCTTTGATTTCACGCAGGAAGTCGTAGAGTTCTCCTTTGGTGTGGATAACCCCCTCGAAAGAGCCAAAACCCAGCAGGTGTGCCTTACCCACGTTGGTGATAATGCCATAATCTGGCAGCACAATCTCCACCAGCGTCTTGATTTCGCCAGGGTGGTTTGCCCCCATCTCGATGACGGCAATCTGATGCTCCTTGGTCAGTTGCAGCAGGGTTTTGGGCACACCGATATGGTTGTTGAAGTTGCCTTGGGTATAGAGGACGTTATATTTTTTCTTCAACACCGTAGCAATCAGTTCCTTCGTCGTGGTCTTTCCGTTCGTACCTGTCACACCCACAATGGTGGTGCCGAGGTGTACACGATGATATTTTGCCAGTTGTTGCAGGGTGGTCAGCACATCATCCACCAGAATCATGCCCCCTCCCTGCTTTCCAGAAGGAGAAGTGGTGCCCTTCGGAGTGTTCTCGACGAGTGAGGGGTCATCCACGATAGCGTATGCCGCTCCTTTCTCCAGTGCCGCTTTGGCATACGCATTGCCGTCAAAGGTTTCGCCCTTCAAGGCAAAAAACAGTGAACCTTCTGGTACGTCACGGCTGTCTGTCGTGATGGTTGGGTGTTGCAGAAATATCTCGTATAAGTCTTTCATTTCCATATATTTGTTCTCTATCTTCTTCCATTTATTTCAGTGCGTTAATCAGATAACTTTCCAGTTCGTTACTTGCCAATCGGAGGTGGAACTCTCCACCCTGTGCCACGCTGATGGCTCCCGTTTCCTCGCTGACAATGACAGCGATGGCATCGCTTTGCGACGTGATGCCCAAGGCGGCACGGTGTCGCAAGCCCAGTTCTTTGGGAATGTTCAGGTTGTGGCTCACAGGCAAGATGCAACCCGCTGCCGTGATGCGGTTGTGACTGATAATCACGGCACCGTCATGCAGTGGCGAGTTCTTGAAAAAGATGTTCTTGAGTAGTTCCGTGCTGATGTTGGCATCGATGTTTTCGCCCGATTTAATCACATCATTCAGCGACATCTTACGCTCGATGATGATGAGTGCCCCCACCATGTTCTTGCTCATGTAGTCACAGGCAAGCACGATACGCATGATTTGCTGGTTCTCGTGTTCCGCGTCTGCTCCGGCTCGATGCCGCTGAAAGAATTTCGTGAGCATGGTCAATCTGCCTTGCGAACCAATGGTCAGGAAGAAACGGCGAATCTCTTCTTGAAACAAGATGATGAGTGCCAGCACACCCACACTGACCAGTTTGTCGAAGATGCTGCCCAGCAATTTCATCTCCAGCATCTGCGACACGACAATCCATGTGACGGTAAACATCATGATGCCGTAGAAAATATTCAGCGAGCCTGATGACTTCATCAGTCGCCAGGCATAATAGAGCATCATTGCCACCAGCAGAATGTCTATCGCATCTTTTATACCAAAGTCAAACACAAACGAATTTACGATTTATAATTTAGCATTTTCTGATAGAGCCTTACCACTTCCACCGCCGCTTTCACGTCGTGTACTCTGAGGATGTTGGCTCCTTTTTGCAGGGCGAGGGTGTTGAGGACGGTCGTACCGTTCAATGCCTCTTGAGGAGTGCAACCTAAAAGTTTGTATATCATACTTTTGCGAGACACACCCACCAGAATGGGCAACTCGAAGACGTTCAGCATCTCTTGGTGCTGCAGCAGTTCGTAGTTGTGGTCGAGCGTCTTGGCAAAGCCGTAGCCAGGGTCGAGGATGATATCTTTCTGTCCGAGATCTCTCAACTGCTGCACCCGTTCGGCGAAATAGAGCAGCACCTCTTTCATCAGGTCATCGTAGTGGGGGGCTTCCTGCATGGTTTGCGGTGTGCCCTTCATGTGCATCAGCACGTAGGGAACGCCCAGTTTCGCCACCGTGGGGAACATCGCCTTGTCCAGTTCGCCACCCGAAATGTCGTTGATGATGTCGGCATCCAGTTCTTCAATCGCCATCTTCGCCACATCCGCGCGGAACGTATCTACGCTCACAGGCATGTCGGGGGCTTCTTCACGCACCACCTTCATGCCCCACATCAGACGTTCCATCTCCTCTCGTGGTGACACATCTTCAGCCCCGGGGCGAGAAGAGTAGGCACCAATGTCCATCATTTGGGCTTCCTCATCCACCATCTGCCGCACACGCTGGCGGACGGCATCCTCTGTCTGCATCCGGCTCGCCGCATAGAACGAGTCAGGTGTAACATTGAGAATACCCATCACCTGTGGCTCTGACAGGTCAACCAACCTGCCACGCACATGGATAGTATAAGGTACAAGTCCCGTCATCGAGTGCAAAGGTACGATTTAGCGAGCACAATACAAAACGAAAAACGTTTTTTTTCGTTTTTATGGTCGAGCGTGAGTACCTTGCACGAAGTGAACGGTACGATTTAGCGAGCACAATACAAAACGAAAAACGTTTTTTTCGTCAAAACGTCCATTTGAGAGCCAATGTTGGGTTGATGAAGAACGACTTGTCGTTGTAGGTGTTGAAGATGAAGTTGTTGCTGATTTCGACCTCGGTGCCGATGCTGAGGTTGGTCTTCTCCAAACCCTTGATGCTGTTGAAGTTGTACCAGAGTTGTGGCTCGGTGAGGATGACGAGTTGACCGTGACCGTTTGCCTGCTCACCTCTCCAGAAATCGATGAAGCCAGAGAAGGTGCAAGCCTTGTGGGCAAAGGTGGTGCTCCACACGCCTGTCAACTGAACGCTGGCATAGGAGCGAGTGGTGTCGTAACTCTTGAAGTAGTGCTTGTACATCAACTGCACAGAGTAAGTCTTGGAGAAGTCCTCCGAATGTCCGTTCCATGCGGCACCAATCAAGCCTGACTGCTGGAAACTGCCGAAGCGGTTGAGACCACCGTCATACTCAGCGTGAACGGCAAAGGGCGACTGCTTGCCGAGGTTGAACTCGCGAGAAATCTCGGTGTAGGCGCCTTCGGTGAACTTGCGGCTGAAATCCACATCGACAAAGTAGTACCACGAACCCCATTGGTCAGCCTTGAACTGCTCGACGGTGACGGTCACTTTCTGGCGGCCAGCCTCCTCGTCGGGATAGATGTTGCGGCCGAAGTCGTAATGGAACTGGATATCTTGTGCGTTGGCACTGATGGCTGCGATGAGCAGCATCACGAAAAGCGAAATTTTCTTCATATTTTTTGAGTTTTTAAGTTCTTGAGTTTTTAAGTTTTGTGGGGGCTTTAGTTGGTATATTTGTTCAAATCCACCTCCATGTCTTTGGGCAGCACAGCGTTGAGCACGATGCCCACGATGGCGGCGAGTGCCAAGCCCGAAATGTTGATAGGACCGATGGGCAGCGAGTCGTTGGCACCATACTTCACACCGATGGCGATGACGAGGATGAGGGCGGCAATGATGACGTTACGCATCGAGGCGAAGTTCACCCGTGCGTCAATCATGTTGCGTACACCCACCGCTGAAATCATACCGTAGAGAATCAGCGACACACCACCGATGGTGGCGGCAGGCATGAGTCCGATGAGGCTGGCAAACTTCGGACAGAAACTCAGCAGGATGGCGAGGATTGCCGCAAGACGGATGACCCGCGGGTCGAACACTTTCGTCAGGTTCAGCACGCCCGTGTTTTCGCCGTAAGTGGTGTTGGCGGGGGCACCGAAGAGCGATGCCAGAGCCGTAGCGACACCGTCGCCCGTCAGGGTGCGGTGCAAGCCTGGGTCGGAAAGGTAGTCCTTGCCCACGGTGCTGCTGATGGCGAGCATGTCGCCGATGTGTTCCATGATGGTGGCAAAGGCGATGGGCATGATGGCGACGATGCTGGAGATGAGCAGCGTCTTATCTACATTGTCAAACACAGCCAGCACCGTGTTTTCACGTGCCACAGGAAGTCCAATCCATGCTGCCTCGTGGAAAGCGGTGAAGTCAATCTTGCCCAGACAGGCTGCCAAGATGTAGGATGTCAGCACACCCAGCAGGATGGGCACAATCTTCACGATACCTTTGCCCCACATGTTGCTCACAATCACCACCACAATCGCCACCAAGGCGATGAGCCAGTCGGTCGTGGCACTCGAAATGGCAGACCCCGACAGGCAGAGACCGATGGAGATGACCATAGGACCCGTCACCACAGGGGGGAAGTATTTCAGGATGCGTTTCGTGCCGAAAATCTTAATCAGTCCTGCCATCGCAAAGTAGCAGAGACCTGCACACGCCACGCCAATGCAGGCATAGTCGAGCGACAGATATTCGGGCAACCCCTTGTCCATGCCCAGTTGCTTGATGGACAAGTAGCCACCGATGAAGGCGAACGAACTGCCGAGGAAGGCAGGCACTTTCCATTTGGCGATGAAATGGAAAATCAGCGTGCCGAGACCCGCAAAGAGCAGGGTGGCGGATACGTTCAAGCCTGTGATGGCGGGCACCAGAATGGTGGCGCCAAACATGGCGAAGAGGTGTTGTACACCGAGGATGCCGAACTTGACGGCTCCGAGTTGGCGGGCATCGTGAATGCCCTGTTGAGGTTGTGTTTCCATATTACATAAAGATATATCGCAGCGTGAAAATGATGGCGAGCACCACGATGGTTGGGTTTAACTTCTCCCACTTGCGTGCCGCCGCGTTGAGCACCACATAGGAGATGATGCCCAGCAGGATGCCGTCGCTGATGCTGCTGGTCATCACCATCATGAACAGGGTGATGAAGCAGGGAATGCTGTCCTCATATTGGCTGAAGTCGATGTTGCTCACGTTCTTGAACATCATCAGACCCACGATGATGAGCGTGGGGGCAGTGGCTGCCGACGGAATTGCCAAGAAGAGCGGTGCAAAGAAGAGGGCGATGAGGAAGCAAACGGCGATGGAGCAAGCCGTGAGACCCGTGCGTCCGCCTTCGCTCACACCCGATGCCGACTCCACGTAGGTGGTGGTGGTCGAAGCACCCACACACGCACCGGCGGTGGTGGCGATGGCGTCTGCCAAGAGTGCCTTGTTCACGCCAGGAATGCTGCCGTCCTTCTTCACCAGCCCAGCACTGCTCATCACGCCGATGACCGTGCCGATAGTGTCAAACATGTCGATGAACAGGAACGTGAAGACCACCAAGAGCATGTCCAGCGTGAAGATGTTGCGCCACTCAAACTGCAGGCACAGCGGACTCACGTCGGGCGGCATACCGATGATGCCGTTGATGCTGGTCTGTCCCATTGGAATGCCGATGAGGGTGGTGGCGAGGATGCCGATGAGCAGGGCACCCTTCACCCTATAGATGAGCAAGATGGAGGTGATAACCACCCCGATGAGGGCGAGCAGAGCCGACCCCGAAGTGATGTCGCCCAGCGTGATGAGCGTGGCAGGGCTGTCCGCAATGATGCCCGCATTTTTCAATCCCAGCGAGGCGATGAACAGACCGATGCCCACTGAGATGGCCGCCTTCATCTGCACAGGGATGGCATTCACAATCATCTCACGGATTTTCGTCACGCTGAGGATGATGAAGATGATGCCCTCAATCAGAATCGCCGTCAGGGCAAATTGCCACGAATAGCCCATCGTCAGACAGACCGTGTACACAAAAAAAGCGTTCAAGCCCATGCCTGGAGCGAGTCCGAAAGGCAGTTTAGCATAGAACGCCATCACGAGAGTTCCGATGACCGAGGCAATCACCGTGGCGGTGAAGACCGCCGAGGTGTCCATCCCCTGATCGGCGAGAGCCGAGAAGATGTTGGGGTTGACTGCCAGGATGTATGCCATCGTCAGGAAAGAAGTGAGACCCGCCATCAACTCGGTCTTCACATTGTGCTTTGCAGGGTCAAAGCCAAAAAGTTTTTCAAGCATACGTTTTGAGTTTTTGAGTTTTTAGGTTTTTTAGAGTTCTTCTGACTGCAAGTAACTATTCAGCGATTAGTATATCCTGCCCATAAATAGAATCCGTCATTTCTCC
>CALAVF010000049.1 GCA_937892315.1 uncultured Prevotellaceae bacterium
GGAGAGGGGCAGGAGGAGCCAGAGGGAATGGAGGCAAGTGGGTGAAAAGTGGTCGATTTACCAAATTCCCACATTATTTATTATTAGAATGTCAGAAAAAAGTCATACCGTTGGCTTTGCCCAAGGTACTTACGCTCGGAAAAACACAAAAATATTTGTTTTTTCTCTCACTTAATCGTACCTTTGCCGACGAAAACAAAACCGTGAAAGGAATGAAGATACTGATTCTGAATGGTCCCAACCTCAATTTGCTGGGGAAACGGGAGCCGGGCATCTACGGAAGCCGTGGGTTCGAGGACTACTTTGAGGAACTGAAGGCACGTTATCCCGAGGTGGAACTGGACTATTTCCAGTCGAACAGCGAGGGTGCCCTGTTGGATAAGATTCACGAGGTGGGCTTCTCGTGGGACGGCATTGTGCTGAACGCCGGTGCCTACACCCACACGAGTGTGGCTCTGCAAGATGCCATCCGCGGTGTGAGGACACCCGTGGTGGAGGTTCACATCTCGAATGTGCATCAGCGTGAGGAGTTTCGTCACAAATCGCTCATCAGTTGTGCCTGTGTGGGTGTCATCTGTGGATTCGGGTTGGACAGTTACCGGCTGGCGATAGAGGCTCTTGCCGCTCGTAAGGATTGAGAGGATGAGCGAGACAGAGACGCTGGACGACTACATCCTTCGGCACATCGACCCTGAGGGTGACTACATGCACCGCCTGTGGAGGGCGACGCAGTTGCACCTGCTCTATGGGCGGATGGCGAGCGGACACTTGCAGGGGCGGATGCTGAAGATGCTGGTGGGGATGGTGCGTCCGCAGTTGGTGCTGGAGATTGGCACCTACTCGGGCTACTCGGGGCTGTGCATTGCCGAGGGGCTGCCAGAGGGTGGACACCTGCACACCATCGAAATCAACGACGAGCAGGAGGATTTCACCCTGCCGTGGTTTCAGAACTCGCCTTGGGCTGACCGCATCACGATGCACATCGGCGACGCGCTGGAGGTGATTCCAAGGCTGGGTTTGCAGTTCGACATGGCGTTCATCGACGGCGACAAGCGGCGGTATGTGGATTACTACGAACTGGTGTTGAGGCACCTGAACACAGGCGGCTACATCCTGGCAGACAACACGCTGTGGGACGGACACGTGCTGGAGACTGACACGCACGACGCCCAGACGTTGGGCATTCAGGCGTTTAACGACCTGGTGGCACGGGACGAACGGGTGGAAAAAGTGATATTGCCGTTGAGAGACGGTCTGACAATCATAAGGAAGAGGACCCTCTCCCCCAACCCCTCTCCCGTAGAGGGCGAGGGGAGACCATGCGGGGTGTTTTGAGAGAATAGAATAGAGTATAAATCCAAAAAGGGTGACCCGACAAGCCGAATGGTCTCCCCCTCTACGGGGGAGATGTCCGTAGGACAGAGAGGGTCTTTTATTGATGGAAACAACAAGACAGAATAAGATTGCTCGTCTGATTCAGAAGGACTTGAGCAATATCTTTCAGGCACAGACGAGGCAGACGAGGAATCTGCTGGTGAGTGTGAGTGTGGTGCGTATCAGCCCCGACCTGAGTGTGGCAAAGGCATACCTGAGCATCTTCCCCTCGGAGAAGGCGCAGGAGGTGCTGCAGAACATCAACGACCACGCCTCGGAGGTTCGCTACGAACTGGGCAAACTGGAACGCCACCAACTCCGCATCATCCCCGAACTGAAGTTCTTCCTCGATGACTCGCTGGACTATGTGGACAATATCGACCGACTGCTGAAAGAGCAATGAGTTTCCCGTTCTACATAGCCAAGCGTTATCTGCTGTCGAAAAAGTCGCACCACGCCATCAACATCATTTCGGGTGTGTCGGTGTGCGGTGTGGCGATTGCGACGGCGGCATTGGTGTGCATCCTGTCGGTGTTCAACGGCTTTCAGGACATGGTGGCAGGGCTGTTCACGGCGTTCGACCCCGAACTGAAGGTGGTGCCGACGGAAGGGAAGTTCATGCCAGCCGACACGAAGGAACTGGAGGCTTTGCGGAGCGACCCGAACATTGCGGTCTATACGGAGACGCTGGAGGACAACGCCCTGCTGGTCATCAACAACCGCCAGACGATGGTGACGGTCAAGGGTGTGGAGGACAACTTCGAGGAGTTGGTCAACATCGACGGCATCCTGTTTGGTGAGGGAGTGTTTGAACTTCATGCCGATGTGATTGACTACGGCATCCTGGGCAGCAACCTGCTGTTGCAACTGGGCTTGCCTGCCAATTTCTCTTCTGCCATCCAGGTCTATGCCCCACGGAAGGGGGAGAAACTGGACCTGACAGACCCTCGCGAGAGCCTGAACCAAGACGAATTGTACTCGCCCAAGGTGGGATTCATGGTGAAGCAGAACAAGTACGACTCCAACTATGTGATTACCAACATTGGCTTTACCCGCCGCCTCTTCGAGCAGCAAGGGATGGTGTCTGCCGTGGAACTGAAACTGAACGAGGGGGTGGATGTGTCGGCTGCCAAATCGCAGATGAAGAAGACGCTGGGCGAGAAGTACAGGGTGCTTGACCGCTATGAGCAACAGGAGGACACGTTCAAAATCATGCAGATAGAGAAGTTAATCTCGTACATCTTCCTGACGTTCATCTTGATGATTGCCTGTTTCAACATCATCGGTTCGCTGTCAATGCTGATTATCGACAAGAAGCAGGATGCCATCACCCTCCGAAACCTTGGTGCCAACGACAAGCAAATCAGCAGCATCTTCATGATTGAAGGACGAATGATTTGCCTCTTGGGCGCTGTGATTGGCATCGCCATCGGCTTGACTCTCTGCTTCTTGCAGCAAGAATATGGCTTGATACGTTTTGGCAACAGCGAGGGCAGTTACATCATCGATGCCTACCCCGTCAGTGTTCATGCGATGGACATCGTGGTGATTTTCCTCACCGTCATCGCCGTGGGCTTCCTCTCCGTGTGGTATCCCGTGCGGCATCTGAGCAAGAAATACACGAAAACTCAAAAACTTAAAATATGAAAAAGAACATTTATTGGCTGTATTCAGCATTGGTGGCTGTGCTGCTCGTCGGATGCGGCAAGTCGAAAAATCTGGTTTCCAATAACTTTGCGGTGTCTCCCACGCCGCTGGAATACATCGCGGGCGAAGTGCCTGCCACCATCAGCATCAATGTGCCGGCAAAGGTGATGAACAAGAAGGCAATCGTCACGTGTACACCTGTGCTGAAGTGGGATGAAGGAGTGTCGGCTGGCGATGGGTTCACCTTGCAGGGCGAGAAGGTGGAGGCAAACAACACCATCATCTCGTACAAGAACGGTGGTCATGCCACGATGCGATTCTGTGTGCCATTTCAGGATGGAATGGAGAAGAGCGAACTGTTCATGCAGTTCGATGCTCGGATGGGCAAGAAGTCATTTACGATGCCTTCGGTGAAGATTGGCTACGGCACGCAGTGTACGGCAGCCCTCATCACGAAAACAGCCAAGACGGCAAACTTCGGCGTGGCTCCCGACAACTTCCAGCGTGTCATCAGCCAGAAGCAAGAGGCAGCCATCAAGTTCCTGATTGGTCAGGCAAACCTGCGTGGCAGCGAACTGAACAGCAAGAATGTGCAGGACTTTATCGCGACGCTCAAGAACATCAAGAGCGACGAGGAAAGTCTGGTGCTCAACAATATCGAAGTAAGTGCTTACGCCTCTCCCGATGGTGCCTATGCCATCAACGAGCGGTTGGCTGAACGCCGTGGCGAAGTGTCGGAGGGTTATGTGAACCAGCAACTGAAGCAGAACCAACTCTCAACCAATGTGGACTCGAAATATACGGCAGAGGACTGGGAAGGTTTTCAGGAACTGGTGGCTCAATCGAACTTGCAGGACAAGGACATCATCCTTCGTGTGCTCTCCATGTATCAAGACCCCGAGCAGCGTGAACGGGAAATCCGCAACGTGGCTGTGGTGTACAAGGAACTTGCCGAGGCGGTGCTGCCCGAGTTGCGTCGTGCCCGCATGGTCATCAACTATGACGTGATTGGTCGCAGCGACGAGACCATCATGGAGTTGCTGGACACGGATGCCTCGAAACTGAGTGTGGAAGAAATCATCTATGCAGCCAATACGTTGGCGACGATGGATGCCCACAAAGCGGACATCCTAAAAAAGGCTGCCACGCTCTATCCTGACGACTATCGTGCCCTGAACAATCTCGGCGAAATCGCTCTCCGCAGCG
>CALAVF010000050.1 GCA_937892315.1 uncultured Prevotellaceae bacterium
CATGTAGATGTTCAGGTTCTCCAGCGTTCCCTGTGTCTTGTAGATGGAATAGAGGTCGAGCATCGTCTGCGAGGGGTGCAGGTTCGAGCCGTCGCCCGCATTGATGATGGGGATGTTTGTCACCTCACTGGCATAGAGTGCTGCACCCTCCAACTTGTGGCGCATCACAATCACGTCGGCATAGTTGCTCACCATCTTAATCGTGTCCTTCAGTGTCTCGCCCTTCGAAGAACTGGTCACCTTCGGGTCGGTGAAGCCAATTACACGTGCTCCCAATCGGTTTGCCGCCGTCTCAAACGACAGCCTCGTCCGGGTGCTTGGCTCAAAAAAGAGGGTGGCAACCACCTTCCCCTTCAGCAACTGGCGGTTAGGGTGAACCTCAAACTCAGCCGCCATATCCAGCAGATACTGAATCTTCTCCTTCCCATAGTCCGCAATCGAAACAATGCTCCTGTTTTCCATATCGTTCATTTGTTATGAGTCTAAAAAATCATGCAAAGGTACGAAAAAAATGCGAATCAGTAAGGGATGAAATAGATTATCTGTTCAATGATGCCTAAAAAGTTTCGTTTGTCTAATACATTTTGCAAAAAAGTAGCCTCTTTCAGCCACATTGGTCTTGTTCTCGCTTCCGGCATAGTCCGTCACCGTCGTCATCGTCCGAACGAACAGGCGGTGAATGACACCATTGCTGAAAGCATCAGCAGAATCAATGTCAAATTCTTCTTCATAGATTTCCTTTCTTTTTATTGTTACTATTTGCAGAATGTCTCATGTGAGTTCGCTTGCTGCCTTCGTGGCAACAAGCGAACTTTTGGTTATACAAAAATCTAACAGATCATTACAGAGCAACCTTGAATGTATCCTTGCCGACCTTCACAATATAGACACCGCTTTCGAGTGGAAGCGTGACGTTGCCAAACGAAGACTTGACCAGGATTCCATTTGTGCTGTACACGTTGACGACGGCATTGCCATCCGCACCAGCCACCGTGATGGCATTGTTACTTGCATAGACTTTCACTTTCGGTGCTTCTGAGCGTTCTTTCACGCTGTTGCCTTTCTCCCCGAATACCACATTCAGTTCCGAATTGCCCGTGATGACAGGTGTTGAGAACTGCCCATCCAACAGCAGCGAGGTCATGTCCTTGCCGTCGAACGTGAGGGTGCTCACCTCCCATCCTTCATCCGCACTCACGGCATAAGTGTAGGTGTTGCCCACTTCTACCGACTGCTTCAGCACACCGCCGTCACCCATTCGGATGGTGATGTAGTGTACATCCTCTCCATCCTCAAACTCCTGGATGTTCACAAAGTCCATCCATCCTTCTGCTGCCATATACATCATGGCTGTTCCCTTTGGCACATACAATGTTGCCTTCTGTTTTACCTCACTCTCGAAAGAATCCGCACCTCCTGCCAATGGACGGTTCCAAGACACTTTTACAGAAGTGAAACTTGTACAATAAGCAAAAGCACGACCATTAATATATGTTATGCTATCAGGAATCACCAAGTCCTTGATTTCCTCATTATTTAAGTACAAATGATTGGCATAATAGAGAGGACTACTATTTGATAAGATTCCAAATGTAATGCCACACCATGATGCTAAATCTGTAATATGAACAGATTTCAAGTCTTCGCAATTAGAGAAAGCATCGTTACCAATACTCGCTACATTGTTCCCGATGGTCACGGAAGTTAAGCTGCGGCAACCCGCAAAGGCCCTTTCGCCTATGGTCTCAACGCTATTGGGTATAATAACGGAGGTCAAGTTTCTGCAATTTTGAAAAAGAGCAACTTCGATCGTCGTCACACCATTGGGGATTGTTATGGAAGTCAAACTGCTACATTCCCAAAAAGCAGATC
>CALAVF010000051.1 GCA_937892315.1 uncultured Prevotellaceae bacterium
ATCACAGGCGTGTCGATTGTCACAAAGAAAAAGACAAAACAATTCGCCTCTACGTCAAAAGTGTTTTTCTCTTCGTTAACTGACGAAGAAATAATGTATTACGTAGATTCATATCAACCTTTTGACAAGGCGGGTGCGTATGGCATTCAAGAATGGATTGGCTTTGTTGGCGTCACCCGTTTGGAAGGTTCCTACTTCAACGTGATGGGGCTGCCCATCCAACGACTTTACACGGAATTGAAAAACTTCTAAATAGCGAATTTATGGAAAGCATGATGCACGAATTGGACGAAATTGACCTCAAGATTCTTCGCATTCTTCAGGAGAACAGTCGATTGACCACCAAAGAGTTGGCTTTGAAAGTCCATCTCTCGGTGACACCTACATACGAACGCCAGCGTCGTTTGGAACGTTTGGGATACATAAAAAGTTATGTGGCTGTGCTGGATGCCAACAAGTTGGAACGTGGCTTCATCGTCTTCTGCAATGTGTCTATGAAACAGATTAACAAGCAGATTGCCAATGACTTCCGCGAAACGGTTGGCTCATGGGAAGAAGTGACCGAATGCTACAATATCTCTGGCGATGGCGATTACATGCTGAAGGTCTGTGTCAGCAGTATGCAAAAGTACCAGCAATTTATTCTCGACAAAGTGGGTGGCTTCCCCTTTATCTCTCAGGTGCGTTCTCTGTTTGTGATGGACACGCTGAAACTTACCTACGGATTGCCTCTGTAGTTACTTCTCGTAAGCGACGCCAAGCAACTCCTGCACATCGTCATAACTAAGGCAGATGGTGGATGGACCGTATGCATAGGGTGCGATGTCGTACTCGTTGTAGTGGAACTCGATGCTGTCTTTCCTGAGGGCAAAGTTGGTGCTGACGAACATATCCATCATCTCCAAGATGCCTTTCTCTTGCAACCCTTCCAATGTCTGGACGCCATTGTCTTTCATGAGTTTGTCGAGCAGCATGTCTTTCAACGCTGCATGATTAGAGGTCGGGAAAACATTGTCAAGAGCGATAAATTCTCCCGTCATCGCATTGAATCTTAAAATGGTTGTGATGGTGCTGGGGTGAGCGCCGCCCGTGAACACTTCCTCGATAAGACGGTAGTTAATCACGTTCTCAAAACCGTATTCAGCACGGCCCGTGAGGTGTTCGTAGTAGGTTTGAGCCACATCGTCATTGCGAAATTCCGCTTTCACATCTTCAATGTATTGTTCCACCGCTTCGTCGATGGTTGTGCTGTCGCTCGGTTGTTTCAGCAGGATTTCTATGAGTTGTTCGTTGATAAGTCTGCACACGTTTTCGTTGGCATCATTGTCTGACCTCATAAACTGCATGTCCACCTTTACGTCCATCTCCCGATTCTTGTTGTCGTGCAATGGCTGATAGTCATCAGGTTCGTCCTCTTCAGGAAGGGTCTCGGTCAACTGCTCCAATTTCTCCACTTGATAAAACTCGAGGTCGTTCCATTTTGTGCTTGAACTGCATCCTGATGTCAGGGCTGCTGTAAGTGCCAAAAAAGTTAAGAATATGTAATGTGTTATATGCCTTTTCATCACTCTTTTTCTATTTTCGGGCACAAAGGTAGCAATTTTTCTCTTTAACATTCTTTTATTCCGATAAGAATGTCTAATTTTGCGAGAGAAAACCTACAAAAAGGAGAATTTTCAAAATGAAATGAAACGTAGAAACCCCTATAGCGATTTCGGATTGGTCATTGCAGCAAGCGTGTTTGTCTGCATCTTTATGAAGTGCCTTTTGTTTGGGTTCACATGGGTGAGTATCATTTGGCTGGTGCTCTCATTAGGCTATTTTTACGTTTCGTGGCGATACCCCTCTGATGGTCGATTGGTCAAACACTCCACTACGCTCTATTTGGTCTTGTCTGTCGTGGCGGTGGTTTGTATTGCTTTGTTCGACAAAAAGGCACGTCCTGTCATGCACGCCTTTGAAGGAACCGGAGATACGATACAGGATGTGCAGATAGTGGACGAGGGTCCTCTTGTCACCATGTATGAAACGCTGCCAGACGATACCGCCCATCAAGACACGGCAGTCCTGGACGAAGGGCTTGTGCTGCCTGACAGCATCGTTCTGGAAGACGGAACGCCCCTGCCTTCTGGCGATTCAATTCCAGAGGGCGTATTATAATATATAATGTGAATACCATCTAATCAAAAATTGAGTTCAATATGTCTGAAAACAACATTTCTTCTGAAGAGATAAACAATTCTGTGCCAGAAACACCTGCGTCTGGACGCGGTCGTGCTGGCGTTACCATCTCCGTTGTCTCATTGCTTATCGTCGCCCTTGTTGCCGTGGCAGCCTGGTTCCTGTTCTTCCGTGGTGGGGATGACAATGATGAACGTGCGGAATACGATGCCATCAATCGTTATTCACAAACACACCAAATGGATTCGTTGGCAACGGCTTTGAATGACTATTTCGACACGTACAATTCGGATGCTTACCATTATTCTCAACTGAAAGAATTGAACGACCGATTCTTTGGTGAACGTGCTGATTGGCAGGCTCTTGAAGGGGTGATGTCGGTAGATGCCATTCGCCATTTCTTGGACGAGCATCCTGATGGCTTCTACCGTAAGATGGCAGATGATAAACTGGATTCCCTTGTATTTGCCGAGGCGGTAGATGCCGATACCCGTGAAGCGTTTGAGCAGTATCTCAGTCAGTTTGCGGGTGGCCGATATGCTGAAGATGCTCAAAAGAAAATAGAGGATTTCGACAAGCAGGACTTGACGGTAGATGAGAAATTCAGGGCATTGGAAACCCTTAATGACCATTTCGATGCTCTTGCCGGCAACGACAAAGGGCGTTTGTCCGCTACTCTTGCCAACAAAATCAATTCCTATATCGGCAAGTCCGATGCAACAGAGGAGGACATCTATGCTTATATGGAGCACATGCACACCGCTGGCCGTTTCATTGTGTTTCTGGTGAAGGATGCCCAAGTCGCCAAGGTGGATGCCGCTGGTCGCAATATGTACAATGTGCAGTTTGCCCTCGACGAAGAAACCTATTCATCCTCAGCCATTTCGGCCTCACAGCATGACACCGAGGACGAAAAGGCAGAAGAGCAACCCAAACCAACCAGCGTAAAACATTTCACGGGTACCGCCGTACTCAATGATGCAATGAAAATAACGTCATTAGTACTTCGACAATAGGTGCAAATGACATTTCTTTGTGGAATTTGTTAAATCTTTTCATATTGTTGATTATCATATATTTGCTAGATGTCCATTATTTGTAGGTCACGACACACAGAGCGAGCCTGTTGGCTTCCTTGCCTCCTTCGACCTGCTCCTCGTCTCCGACGAAATCGTAGGAAATCCGGTCTGTGCATACGCCCAGCTCCTCAAGGGCCTTGACCACAGCCTTGGCCCTGTACTTCGAAATATAGAGGTTTTGGGCATGGGTGCCGGTCTCCTTGTCAGCGTAACCGATGATATGCACCTTGGTGTCTGGAGCCTCGCCGAGCTGGTCTGCCAGGGCCTGCACCTTGGCGGCCTCGCTCTCGCGAATCTCGGTCTTGCCCAGGGCGAAGAGTATGTGCTTGTCGGGATCAGCGAGAGCCTGTGCGAGAGCCTGGTCATAGTCGGGCAAGGCTTCATAAGCCTCCTGGGCAGCCTTGCGGGCAGCTTCCTCGGCTGCGAGGCGCTCAGCCTCGGCGGCGGCAGC
>CALAVF010000052.1 GCA_937892315.1 uncultured Prevotellaceae bacterium
CGTTGAAGAAGAAAGTCACGTGGGCATATTTCTCTGTTTCAGCCGTGTGCAACTGCTTCAGGCCCTTGCTGCTGATGTATTCGCCCAGCGTGTTCTCTACGTTCTCCTTCGGGAAGAGGATGTGTACGCCTGTGAACGAAGCGTCGTAAGGTGTCATACAATAGTATTGGAGTCCAGGAATGGTCTTCATGCCCTGCTCCTCCATGTCCTTCTGTGTCAGTACGATAGTCAACTCCTTGGCACGGTCGTTGCGGTAGTTGTAGAAGATGACGACGTCGCCTTCCTTGATGCGACCATCCACGTTGCAGTTCACCAGTGGCTCCATAAATTCGTCCGTGTCTTTGTTCTCCTCGGTGTGACGGTCGTAGCATCCCTGTACAGCCTCTACCATGTCTGCCACCTCACGTCCCTTGCCATTCACCAACTGGTCGTAAGCCACCTTGATGCGGTCCCAGCGCTTGTCGCGGTCCATGGCGTAGAAACGGCCGATGATGGAAGCGATGGCACCTACGCCCACTTCATCGATGTGCTTCTGCAAGTCGGCAATGAAGCCCTTGCCCGACTTCGGGTCGGTGTCGCGACCGTCCATGAAGCAGTGTACGTAGCAGTTCTCAATGCCATATACCTTGGCGATGTCGATGAGTTTCAAGATGTGGTTGAAGGAAGAATGAACGCCGCCCGTCGAGGTCAAGCCCATCAGGTGAACACTCTTGCCATGCTCTTTGGCATAGCCGTAGGCAGACTTGATTTCGGGATTCTCCAAGATGGAGTTGTTGGCACAGGCACGGTTAATCTTCACCAAGTCCTGATACACAATGCGTCCTGCACCGATATTGAGGTGTCCTACCTCCGAGTTGCCCATCTGTCCATCGGGGAGACCCACGTTCTCGCCAGATGCCTGCAACTGAGAGTGAGGATAATTTGCGTTCAGATAATCCATGTAAGGAGTGGGAGTCTGATAAATCACGTCACCCTTACTTTTGTCACCGATTCCCCAACCATCGAGAATCATCAAAAGTGCTTTCTTTGCCATAATAATATCTCTTTATTTTAGTATATGAAAATCAAAAAAATCAAAGTGTTTGATGTACTTTGTGGATGCAAAGGTACGAAAAAGGGATGACATAAAAGCCATATTTAGGTGGATAATCGTTATTTGACCTCCAAAATGCGATGTTCTTTTGGGAAGATTTTGTACCTTTGTACTCGTGAACAAACAAAATCGATAGAAAGATGAAAAAAAGTTTTTTGTCGCTACTTCTTTTAGCCTTTGCCGCTTTGGTCATCTGCGGTACGACGTCATGTAAAAATTCTGCGATCCCGACCACCGAGATTTCATCAGACAGTGATATGGTTGCAGCCATCGAAGATGAAGCCGTTCCTTCTGACCAACCACGCACGTTGGACAATGCTCCTGCACCGGAGGGCGAACCTGTTACCGTTTGGCTGCCAGCCGGTTATCTGCCAGATGGCGGTTACCGCATGTTCATTGTGGAAGGTGATGAGAGCCGATTCATCGAAGACCACATCGGGGAGTCCGACACCATCTATATCCTTCGTCAAGTTAGTTATGAGGTGACCGAAGATACGGAGGAAGCAATGGAAGATGGTGGCAAAGGGCACAACTGGGGCGGAAAACTCGTGGTGGATGCCTACGACCCCAAGACGAAGGAGTTTGTGGCTCGCTATGAGGGTGAATACTCCACATACGCCGAATACGATCAAGAAGGAGAATTCTTGCATGGTGGTGAGTCCTATTCGGGTACTTGTAAATACGTCGATGGCACCACTGAAGAATTCAGTTTTTATGGTGATTAGGAGGGCTTAAGCAAAAACGATTCTTTTTGTGAGAAGATTGATCCCATATTTTTGTGTCTCGAAATGGAACTGATGACACGCATAGACATTCCGGTGTCGGAGTGGAAGATGGAGATGGGCAGCAAAGTGCTGTTGGTGGGCTCTTGCTTTGCCGACGAGGTGGGGCAGAAGATGGTGCGGGGAGGATTCAACGCCATGGTCAACCCCTTTGGCACCTTGTACAACCCTGCCAGCATCGCTGCGAGCCTGTTGAGGAGCATGAGTGAAAAGGAGGTGGAGATTCCTATCAGTGAGGGAGATGACGGTTGGGCTTCTGATGAATCGTACCCGAGGGGTACGATGGGGCGTACCCCTCGGGTACGGCAAACCGCAGCCGAGGGGTACGTTTTTAGAGATGCGACGGGTGTGTGGCACTCGTGGATGCACCATAGTTGTTTCTCTTCTGCCGACCCTGCGGAGTTGGTGGAGCGGGTAAACCGCACCACGCATGAGGTGGCAGCGTTTCTGCGTGAAGCCGATGTGTTGATTGTCACGTTGGGTACAGCCATCGTCTATCGACTCAAGGAGACGGGAATGCTGGTTGCCAACTGCCACAAGCAGCCCGACGGCCTTTTTGTGCGAGAGCGGCTTTCGGCATACGACATTGCTGACCAGTGGCACATGCTCTTGCAACTGCTGGAGAGTGTGAATCCTCGGTTGAAAGTGATTTTCACGGTCAGCCCCATCCGTCACAAGCGGGATGGCTTTCATATCAACCAGATTTCTAAGGGCATTCTGCTGCAAGCAATAGACGAGATGAAGGTGGAATATTTCCCTACCTACGAAATCATGATGGACGAATTGCGTGATTACCGTTTCTATGCCGACGACATGATTCACCCGTCCGAAAAGGCGGTGGAGTATATCTGGCAACGATTTCAGGACACTTATTTTGACAACAAAACAAAGGATGCGGTGGCAAAAGCGACGAAGGAGTGGCTGCGTCATCAGCACCGAACCATCATACAATGACATACACAATCGAAGAGATATCGCAAATCATGGGTGCCCAAAGGAAGGGCACAGCCAATGCAAGGATTAACTGGCTGCTCATCGACAGCCGCAGCCTCTGTTTCCCAGAGGAAACGTTGTTCTTTGCCTTGAAGACGGAGAAGAACGACGGACACAAGTACATCAACGAACTTTACCGACGCGGTGTGAGGAACTTCGTGATTGCTCCCCCTTCCCCACGGGAGGAGTTCTTTAAGATGGAGAGCATGACGGATGCCAATTTCCTCATCGTCAGGAAGCCCTTGGAGGCTCTGCAGGACTTGGCGGCTTATCATCGCAGCCGGTTGGACATTCCCGTCATTGCCATCACAGGTTCCAACGGAAAGACCACGGTGAAGGAATGGCTCTATCAGTTGCTTTCTCCCGACTGCAACGTGTGCCGTTCCCCTCGCAGTTACAATAGTCAGGTGGGTGTGCCGCTGAGTGTGTGGCTGATCAGCAACCATAACGATGTCGCCATCATCGAGGCAGGCATCTCGCAGCCAGGTGAGATGGAGAAGTTGGAACGCATTGTGAAGCCCACTATCGGTGTGATGACCAATCTGGGTGCTGCCCATCAGGAGAACTTCATGAGTTACGACATCAAGTGTGCGGAAAAGATGAAACTCTTCGAGCATTGCCAGACGGTGGTCATCAATTCCGACAATGCCACCATCCAGAAGTGTGCATCAGTGTTGCCCGAGAGCGTGAAGCGAGAAAGGTTGCAAGTGCGTCAGGTTGAGAAAGAGGATGGGCAGGCGACGATACACTTTGAATATCAAGGTAAGGTGGGGCAGTACACCATCCACTTCATCGACGATGCCTCCATCGAGAACTCCATTACGTGCTTCTCGACCGTGTTGGCACTACAGGAACGAGGAATGAGGGTCTCTGATTTATGCGACCGCATGAGCCGTCTGGAGCAGGTCGCTATGCGTCTGGAGGTGAAGGTGGGTAAGAACGGGTGTACCCTCATCAACGACTCCTATAACTCCGACGTGCAGTCGCTGGACATTGCGCTCGACTTCATGAATCGTCGTCCCGAGACTCGCAAACAGCATCGCACGTTGATTCTCTCCGACATTCTCCAGAGCGGTGAGTCGCCCCGCAGCCTCTACTCCCGTGTGGCACAGATGGCTGCCTCCCGTGGCATCGAGAAGGTCATTGGCGTGGGCGAGGAAATCAGTGCCTGTGCCGACTATTTCCCGATGGAGCACTACATGTTCCGTACCTCCGATGCTCTGATTCGCAGCGAGGTTTTCGACCATCTGAAGGATGAGTTCATCTTGATTAAGGGGGCTCGTCAGTTCCGTTTCGACAAACTCAGCGACCTCTTGACATTGAAGGTGCATCAGACCATCCTCGAAGTAAACCTCAATGCCCTCGTGAACAATGTCCGCTATTATCGCCGCTTCATGAAGCCCGAAACGAAGATGGTCTGCATGGTGAAAGCGAGCGGCTATGGAGTCGGTTCGCTGGAGACGAGCAAGACCTTGCAGGACAATGGGGTGGATTACCTTGCCGTGGCAGTTGCCGACGAAGGTGCCGACTTGCGAGAGGCGGGCATCACGGCAAACATCATGATTATGAATCCAGAGACCACTTCCTTCAAGATGCTTTTCGACTATCGTCTGGAGCCCGAAGTGTTCAGTTTCTCTCTGCTCGAACAACTCATTCATGCTGCCGAGAAAGAGGGTATCACCAACTTCCCCATTCACATCAAACTCGACACGGGTATGCACCGACTTGGTTTCAATCCCGAAACCGATATGCCCCGTCTCATCGAGCGACTTCGCCGACAGACCGCCCTCGTGCCTTGTTCGGTATTCAGCCATTTCGTGGGCAGCGATGGTGACGAGTTCGATGCCTTCTCTCACCGCCAGTTCGACCTCTTCGACAAGGCGAGCCGCCAGTTGCAGGCTGCCTACGGACATAAGATTATTCGTCACATCTGCAACTCTGCCGGCATCGAGCACTTCCCTGAGTATCACCTTGATATGGTGCGTCTCGGCTTGGGACTCTATGGCATCAATTCCCGCAACAATCAGATTCTCAACAATGTGGCAACCCTCAAGACGACTATCCTCCAGATTCGCAACGTACCGAAGGGTGACACCATTGGCTATTCTCGCCGCACGACGCTCGACCGTGACAGCCGCATTGCCGCCATCCCGATTGGCTATGCCGACGGCTTGAACCGCCATCTTGGCAACCGTGGCTGCTATTGTCTGGTCAACGGGCAGAAGGCGGAGTATGTGGGCAATATCTGCATGGATGTCTGCATGATTGACGTGACCGACATCGATTGTCAGGAAGGAGACCAAGTGGAGATTTTCGGCGACAACCTGCCTGTCACCGTCCTCAGCGATGCCCTTGGCACCATTCCCTACGAGATTCTCACCTGTATCAGCAACCGTGTTCAACGAGTATATATCCAAGAATGATGTACCATAAGACGACAAACACGAAATCATCATGAAGAGACTGACCTATCTGCTTTTTTTGCTGTGCCTGACACAGATGCTCTCAGCCCAGCGGCTTATCCGTCGCAACAGCCGCCACTACATCGAGGCACAGACGCTTCCTGGCCGAGTGGATCCTCTGCTCACGGATGTGTGGGACCAGTATGCCCCATTCAACAACCTGTGCCCCCTCGATAGCACAGGCGAACGCTCCGTGGTGGGTTGTGTGGCGACTGCCATGACCCAGGTGATGCGCTATTGGCAGTGGCCCAAGCAGGGAACTGGCTCGCATGAATACACCGACAGCATCGGTTGCGGACAGACCTTTTCCATCAACTTCTCCGAACATACCTACGACTGGAGCAATATGCTCGACCGCTACACCGAAGGACAATACACACAGGCACAGGCAGATGCCATTGCCTTGCTGAGTCTCGATTGTGCCGTGGCTGTCGATATGCGGTTTGGGGCAGAGTCGAGCGGAGCACGTTCCATCTATCAGTCAATAGCCCTTGCCAACTACTTCGGCTACGACCGCTCCGTGCAGACGCATTTCCGCGATTTCTATTCACTGGCAGAAATCACCCTCATGCTCAAGAAGGAGTTGGCAGCAGGTCGTCCCGTCCTCATCTCTGGTTATAACAAAAACGGAGGCCATGCCTACGTGCTGGATGGCTATGATGAAGAGGACAATTTTCATATTCGTTTGGGCAATCCCGATGGCGATGGTGACGGCTGGACTTATCTCCCCAACATGGTGCCTGATCAACCCACATGGTACGACAAGAGCAGCCCAGAGAACGGCTATAACCTCTTGCAGATGTTCACCATTGGCATCATGCCCGAAAATCATGCCGAAGCCACGGGCATAGAACGCCACGACTTCGCTTTTCAGTACATCAGTGCCGTGACCGACAGCCTCCAGCCTCTGCCTGTCTATCCCCGTGACGAGGTGGCATTGACGGTTCACGACCTCTGCAATATCGGCTGGAACCTTCATGCCGACTCTGTAGCACTCATGTTGAAGAAAGGTGATGATAGGGTCTGCTCACTCTATGTTTACGGTCGCGATTTCCAACTTGAAGAGGTGGACGATACGACTTACACAGATACCCTAACCTTGAAACTGCCCTCATGGGTGGAAGACGGAGCCTATACCATCGTCCCCATGTATCGTGACAATGCCCTCGATGGTGGCACCGAATGGCGTGAAGCATTGACCTGCACTGGCACTCCAAACTATCTCATTGCCAACGTGCAGAGCAATACCGTCACCCTCCAGAGCGATACCGCTTCCACGGCTTATCTCACCCTTGAAGACATTGATGTGCCCGACTTCATCGTCAATGGTACGGCACCCGATTTCAGCGTCACCTTCAAGAACCACAACATCGAAATGGCGGGGCGTTTCTACCTCATGATGGAAAGCCTTGACGAAGGTGGACGGTCTTTCATCTTGCAACGCCAAGGCATCACGCTGGCAAAGGACGAGGTGAGCGAACGCCGCTTCTACAAGAGCAAGGTGACGGCTCCGCAGCGTGGCAAGTTCCGTCTGCATGTTTACTACGAGTCCAACCTCTTTGCAGATGAACTCATTGAACTGGAATTGCCCGAAGAAAAACTGATAGAAGTCATTGCTGCCAGCCAGATTCAATTGGCTCAGCGATAGCCGCTCCGTTTACAGGGTAGAGTAGTATCCCAATTTATACACCGAGAACCAGAACAAGGAAGGGTTCTTGGAGAGTAGGTTGTGTCGCATGAGGGGCTTGAACGCCTTGAAAAACAGCCGCATCGCCCATGCGACGTGGTTTTTCTGTAGTCTTTGCAAAGCCTTTCCCACGTGGCTGTGGCTTTCCATTTTCCCGTTCAGTTTCTTCAGCGTTCTGAGGGCGGTTTCGCTCTTCTGAAGGAAATACTCGTTGGTGTCCAAGCCCTTGTGCATGAGCGGGTTGTCGATGTGGAGGATGGGGATGCCTCTCTTTTTGAGTTCTACGCCGAACAGGGCATCCTCGTAGCCGTATTCCTTGCAGTCCTTATCGAAAAGAATCTGCATAAATAGGGGCTTATGCAGCATAATGTTGAAGCACGACAGGTGCTGATAAGGGTGCAGGCTTCTTTCGGCGGCAAGACGATGTTTGTCTGCCTCCTTTTCGTACTTGAAGCGTAGGCTCTTGTTGGGGTCGTGGTTGATGGTTTGATGATACAAACCGCCCACTACGACCTCTGCCTTTCCTGTATGATTTAAATAGGTATGAAGAAAGTCTGGTTTCTCCACCTTTGCATCGCTGTCGATGAGGAGAAGCCAGTCATACTGTGCCATTTCTGCCAACTCATTGCGTGTCGCCGCCAATCCGAGGTTGTGCTTGCGTACATGGTGCCGACAATGGCTGAGGTCTGTGATTTTGTGGTTGGCAATGATGTTCACCTGCGAGCGGCTGCCGTCTCCAGATACTCGTTGATTTCCTCGGCGTATTTGCGGTTTTCTGCGTTC
>CALAVF010000053.1 GCA_937892315.1 uncultured Prevotellaceae bacterium
AAGCAGCAAGAATCTAGCTGAGGACACCATAAAAAAATCGGAGTGGGGCACTCCGATTTTTTCACTCTTCTTCTTCATCATCATCCGAATCACCCTTTTTGTCACGCACTCGTCTCACGCTGACCTTCACGTCCTTGGTTTTCTTGCTTTTAACCGTTTTCTCTTTCTTGGCTTTGGGCTCTTTGGGGGCTTTCTCTTCCTTGACCTTTTCAGGCTTTTCCTCCTTCACCTTTTCCTCCTTCACTTTCTCCTCTTTCACTTTCTCTGGCTTTTCCTCTTTCACCTTTTCAGGTTTAGCCTCCTTTTTCACACTTGCCGCTTTCCTTCTTTCGGCAGGGGTACTTACTTTCTTTTCAGCCGTTTTCTTTGTTTCGGTCTTAGCAGGTTGAGCCACCTCTTTCTTGGTTTCCGCAACCTTTGGCTTGCTCGTTTTCACTTCTTTCGAAGGACTGGCTTTAACATTCTTGGGTTGACTGGTCTTCACCGTCTTAGGTGTATAAGTCTTTCCCTTCGCTTTCGCTTTCCTTACCGCCAACTTGTCTTTCTGTATCTGCCTCCTCACACGCTCCAAGTCTCTGTTCAGACGATTCACCTCACGCTCATCCGTCTTCAACTGCGTTCTGCTGGCACGCACCTTCTCCTTTGCCGCCTTGATTTGCAATTTCAGAGCCTGTTGAATGGAATCGTTACTGGTTGTTGCAGATGATGTCGAAATATTTCCATGCATCTCAACCATCACCAAAGCCAAGCATATAAATAAAGCAATAAAACGTTTCATATAAGTCTGTGTCTATTTATTATTTCAAAATTCGTAATAAAATATTGATTTAAGTTTCGGGAGTTTGTCCCCCTTTGAAGTTAAAGAAGTTAGAGAAGTTATCGCTTCGCTCGAAGTTAAAGACGTATGTGATGCAGCCCCGCAATTGGTATCGTCTTTAACTTCTCTAACTTCTTTAACTTCGAGCGAAGCGATAACTTCCGGAAGTTGAGAAATATTGAATATTAAAGGAGAGAGAGATTCTTTCAATTGTACAAAAATGTTATTGGTTATAGCGGATGGCATATCAATCGCGGTTGAGTCAACTTTGGTTGACATTGTATTGTTGCTTGAACCAAAGAGCGAATATGGGATCCACAAAGTGGAAGTGCCCGTCCTGATACTCTACAATATCTTTTGTAATGATAGTTTTTTTATTCTTTGCAATGGTTTGTGCCCCACCTAACTCGTATTTTCTAACGACATCTTTCGAACTTAAATGTTGTTCTCCATTTGCTATTGCTACCAACATGGACAACTGAGACGGGGCAAGACCACTGATGTCGCTTTCGAATTGCGGTGCATTCGTGTCGATTAAGGTCTGTAGTTGTCGGTTGAAAATGTCATTGTCCACCTTCTGGATGGTATCAGCCCATACGAAAAAACTTAATTGTTGTACATACCAGGAATGGCATTCTGTCACATTACATATTTTCTCTGCAAAGTCTGTATCAATGGATTTTGATGTGTTCTCAAAACCTGACTGAATATAAGGTATCCAATATTTTTTGTCAATCTTCTTCAAAAATAGAACTTGCCCAAATCGATAGAATGGGCTGTTGGAATTATTGAAAATATCCATCATCATGTGGCGTTTACTTCCATAAAGGCAATAGTTGACATGTTGATGGTGCTGCCATATAGACCGCATCAGGGCTTCCATGTTTTTCCATTCTGGCAGTAAGGCTAATTGCTGAAATTCATCAATGCAAACGATGACGTGGACACCTTTTTCTTTCGCAATTTTTTCCGGCAAGTTCAGAATCTCTTCAGCACTTTTTTTGAGTGGCTGAAAATCAAGTTCCATTTCAATGCTGATGGTATCAAGTGTACTTGCCCTCACTTTGATTCCCGGAACAAGTGTCTGTATGTATTTCTTTAGGTCCTCCCATTTTTTCTCCATGGTAGATGAGATTCCATTGAGGACTGCTGTTGCATATTTGTTGTAGAAATCCTCCTCTGTACGTACTTTAAAGGCATCAATATAACAAACTTTCACCTCATTGTTTTCTGTCATCATCTCTTCCATAACCATTTTCACAAGAGAGGACTTACCCCATCGGCGAGGTGAAATCAGCATCACATTGATGCCATGCCCCAAGAAGGTTTTCAACTGTTTTCTGTCTTCTTGGCGGTCGATGAAATTTTCTTTCTCGGCTAAAAAGCCATATACAAAAGGACGATTCATTTTAGGGGTATTTATAAGATTCTGTGTACAAAGTTACGGAATAATTGCCAATTATTCATCCTCAAAGCCAAAAAATCACCATTACCAATTGCCATTTCTCAATTATTTCTTACCTTTGTACTCGCTTTTACACATCATCAGCGCTTGTGGCGGAATTGGTAGACGCGCCAGACTTAGGATCTGGTATCTCCGATGTGCAGGTTCGAGTCCTGTCAGGCGCACCAGAGAAAAATGAAATCCGGACTATCCCAAATGGGGCGGTCTGGATTTTCTTTTGGGCAAAAATGAAAGTCTGAGTTAACTTTTTGCGAAAAATAATTGTGATATGAAAAAAATGCACTACCTTTGCAACCGATTTCCCAAAGTCTGACAAAAGATGGAGCAACCTGAGCGAGCCTCTAAACGCTTCACGACAGACAACGTAGTTCACGCCGATGCTGGTTGAGTCCAGCGGTTGGGTAGGGGCTATGTCAACGGGAATGACATACTGAAAGCGTTTACTTGACGCTTTGTTCGTGACATCTGGAAATCTCGCAAATTCCCAATTCAAAGTCATGACAGAGCAATGGTAGATGCCTCGGGATATGATTTTTTCATCCTGCTATCACCTGTGTTCACAAGTTGCATTTTGCAATTTTGTGAATGATTGAGGTGTTAGTAAGGCGGAGTTTTCATATCGGCGTGGGCTCTAACATTGTCTGTTCAACTTTGATGGGCAATGCGAGAGCCTCCAGGTGTGGGATAGACAAAGGAAGGTTTCACGCTTTTTTTATGTCCTTATGTATGGAGTTTCCTATATAAGCACATCGGTTTGAAGACAAACCAATCTTCTATTTCTCAGTCAGATAGACCTGACATCAGTTGCGGAGTTATGTCCAAAACGCCCCCCGTTCCAAGTGATGCACAGAATGGGCAGTCGGTAGAGAACATGCCGTTTTCAACGCCCCATTGGTATGCAGCCAGAGTCACCTACGGCAGAGTCCGTTCGGTCTATGAGGCAATCATGCGTCTGGAACAAACCGATGTCACTCCCTACCTCCCTGTGGCTAAGAGGCAAGTCTGTCAAATGGTAGATGGAAAAGCGATCATCTCTATCGAGGAACGGCCTGTACATACAGGATTGTTGTTTGTGAACGCATCAGCAGAGAACTATCGGAAATTGCTTCATTCCGAACGCCCCATTCCTGGGCTCACCCCTTTCTACGACCACTTTTCGTTCACTCCGATGGGACGCAACAACTATTTGGTGGTTCCCGATCGGCAGTTTGACAGTTTCCGTCGCATCATCGAATCGGAGCATGACGACATACTCATTGACCAGAAGCAGGTGCCAGAATATTTGGTGGGCAAACGAGTACGAGTGATTGATGGACCCTTTGCAGGGGTGGAAGGCACGCTGCTGAAATGGAAACATCAAAGGAGAGTCTTTGTCGATTTAGGACTCTTTGGGAAATTCGGAACAGGCTACATCCGAACCTGTGATTTTGAAATCTTGTCATAATCAAGGACGATAATGGAAAAGAGAATACTGCAAGATGCTCAGGATTTCCGCCTGAAGTGCTATCGCAGAATGCTGCTGATAGACGGGGTGGAAGACTATGCCATTCAAGACTATCAAGAAGATTGGCGTGATGCTCAGAAGAAAGTAAAAATGCTCTTCGCCTATCTGGACAGCCACGACGTGACACCCGAGGAAGAAGGCGAACTCCTCCTCACCATCTTCGTGGGACTCCAGATCGGTTTTCGCAATTCCGAACTGATGGAACGTGCCACCGATCGAGCCTTCGAACTCCTCCCGCAACTGCCCCAGGGCAAACTTCTCTGCCATCTCCTCGTCTATCTCTACGACGAGACTGAAGACGAAACCATGCTGGAAGACATCGACCACCTCTTCTCCTCCTTCCCTCGTCCCCTCACCCAAGAAGACCGCTATCTCCAAGAGACCTATCGAAACACCATTGACAGCATCCCCTACAGAATGCTTGCGGTTTAGGATTTTTATAATCGGAAGTGAAAATAAGATTTTTTCTTGCGAAATTTTTGGGAGTGTCAATCAAATCTCGTATATTTGCATACTAAAATAGTCAATAGTAACAAAGATATAGATATGATAACACCTGCGATATCGGAACAGACCGTAAACATTTCCCCGGTGGATGCTTTGTGGGTTCTTATTCAAAGTCAGACAAAGACAGTTCGTAAGGCTTTGGTCAAGAAGTTGTTGGAAGAAGATTCAACCATTGAAGCCCAGCAGGCAATGGTGAAGAAGAGTCTCACAAAGGCTTTTGACGAACTGCATTCTGGACAGGCGAAACATGATGCTCGTAGTCTGTTCAGTAAATAACTCAACTTTCGGAAGTTATCGCTTCGCTCGAAGTTAAAGAAGTTAGAGAAGTTAAAGACGATACCAATTGCGGGGCTGCATCACATACGTCTTTAACTTCGAGCGAAGCGATAACTTCTCTAACTTCTTTAACTTCAAAGGGGGACAAACTCCCGAAACTTAAATAAATAATCCATATCTGTTGCTATGAGAGTCTCCTTCGATTATCTTCCAGAGTTTGAAAGACGGGCAAAAAACTTGTCAAAGAAATACAAATCTTTTGTGTCAGATTATAACACGTTTCTTGATGAACTGGAAGAAAATCCTTTTGGCGGAGAATCATTAGGTCATCATATTTACAAGAATCGAATGTCTATTGCCTCAAAAGGCAAAGGGAAAAGCGGTGGTGCTCGTGTCATCACCTATAATGTGCAGCAACAATCCACAGACGAAGTGCTCATCACGTTGATGTCTATATATGACAAGGGAGAAATCAGTAATGTTTCCGATGCTTATCTCCGTTCTTTAGTTCGAGAAATAGAACAAAGGTAATTATGACATCTGGGGTACGACTTCTTATTGTGAAATAAAAATTCAATTAACCAATTGAAATATAGAAGACTGCCTGCATTCTTTTGTAAATCCATCTAAATCATCGACTCAAATATCCACAGGGGAACTTTCTGTTGCCCCAGAGCCTGTTTATACTCCACTCGCAACACTCCCTCCTCGCCTCCTCCACTTTCTCTTGCCCTACAGCATCAATTCATTTAGCATTGATACATAAAATCATTTAGCATTGGGACACAATTCAATTTGGCATAGGAACAAAAAGCAATTTAGCGTTGGGACAA
>CALAVF010000054.1 GCA_937892315.1 uncultured Prevotellaceae bacterium
GCAAATTTTTCACTTTTCACTTTTCACTTTTCATTTTTCACTTTTCATTTTTCACTTTTCATTTTTCACTTTCAAAATTTTTCACTTCATTATGTTCATCAAAGTTCTTCTCACCGTCATCTTTTTGGCTGTGACGGTGTTTGTGGGAATCTACTCACGCAAGCAAGCCAAGAATGTGGATGGTTTCGTGCTGGGCGGTCGCAATGTGGGACCTTGGCTCTCGGCATTCGCCTACGGAACCAGTTATTTCTCTGCCGTCGTGTTTGTCGGCTATGCAGGTCAGTTCGGTTGGAAATACGGCATCGCCAGTTCGTGGATTGGTGTGGGCAACGCCATCATCGGCTCGCTGTTGGCATGGCTCATCTTGGGTCGCCGCACGAAGTTGATGACGCAGCACATCCAGTCACGCACGATGCCCGACTTCTTTGGCACACGTTTTGCCAATCAGGGCTTACGCATTGCCGCATCCATCATCGCCTTCGTGTTCCTCATTCCCTACACGGCAGGTGTGTATAGCGGCATCTCCAAACTCTTCGACATGGGCTTCGGCATCCCCTACGAGTACTGCATCATCATCATGGCACTGCTCACGGCGGTGTATGTGATTCTGGGCGGTTACAAAGCGACTGCCATCAACGACTTCATTCAGGGCATCGTCATGCTGGGAGGCATCATCGCCGTCATTGCCGTGGTGCTCAACAGCCAGGGCGGTCTCGTGGAGGCATTCAACAAGATGAAGGAAGTCGCACCGACGGCTCACGACCTCGAAAGTCCGCTCTACGCCCACTTCCAGCCCGGCGACTTCGCCTCCTGGTTCGGTCCTAACGTGATGAGCCTGCTCGGCGTGGTGGTCTTGACTTCGCTCGGCACTTGGGGCTTGCCACAGATGGTCGGCAAGTTCTACTCCATCACCGACGAGAGCGCCATCCGTCGTGGCACCATCATCTCCACCCTCTTCGCCCTCATCGTGGCAGGCGGCTGCTACTTCCTCGGCGGCTTCGGTCGTCTGTTTGGCGAGCCCGTCTGGAACGAGGCACGTCACAACTACAAGTTCGACGACATCATCCCCACCATGCTCGACACGGCAGTCAACTCCGACCTCCTCATCGGTCTCGTCATGGTGTTGGTGCTCTCGGCATCCATGTCCACCCTCGCCTCCCTGGTGCTCACCTCATCTTCGACCATGACCCTCGACCTCATCTATCGCGACAAACGAGCCACGGCAGACGAAGTGAAGAGCGGCGAAATCGACGACGAGGTGGCTGAGCAGGTTGAGCGTCGCAAGGTAGTCATCATGCGCGTCCTCATCGTCTTCTTCATCGTCATCTCCGTGCTCATCGCCCTCAATCCCCCCACCTTCATCGCCCAACTCATGGGCATCAGTTGGGGAGCCTTGGCAGGCGCCTTCCTCGCCCCCTTCCTCACCGCCCCCGACTGGCCCGCGTTCTCCAAGCGAGTCCTCCAGCTCTATGGGGGGCACCAAGAGACCCACGAACGCTACTTCACGGGTGTCAACATGATTATCCGCAGCGTCATCATCCGCCTCGTCAACCAGTTGCTACGCTGGGACATGGAACACGCCCCCTTCACCATCTTCGGCATGGAGGTGGACCGATACACCCACTTCACCATTCCCTCTGGCCAGCAAGAGGTCACCCTGCGCGTGGGCGGACGCATCGACCGCATGGACATCATGACCCTCGACGGGCATCCCACCCTGCGCGTCGTGGACTACAAGACGGGGCGGGCCAAGAG
>CALAVF010000055.1 GCA_937892315.1 uncultured Prevotellaceae bacterium
ATATATTAGGGGATGAGATTCCTTCTGATGGTTGCCACTACGAGAACTTGCAGAAGGCGGCAGCGTGGGGTTTCAAGATTTCGCAAGGCATGAAGAAGTGCAAGACCATCGACGAGGTGCTTGACTTTATCAACTATTGGGATGTGGAACGCAAGAACCTCCCTGTGGCAACGGATGGCATCGTCTTGAAGGTCAACTCTCTGCGTCAGCAGCGGCATTTGGGCTACACCGCCAAGAGTCCTCGTTGGGCAATCGCCTATAAGTTCAAGGCAGAGAGGGCTTGCACACGGCTGAACGAGGTGACTTATCAAGTGGGCAGAACGGGTGCCGTGACTCCTGTCGCCAATATGAACCCCGTGCAGTTGGCAGGCACCATCGTGAAGCGTGCGTCGCTCCACAATGCCGACGTGATGGAAGAATTGGATTTGCACATCGGCGATATGGTCTATGTCGAGAAGGGCGGCGAAATCATTCCCAAGGTGGTGGGTGTAGATAAGACACAACGCACGGAGGGCTTGCAGAAGGTGCAGTTTATCAAAACTTGTCCCGAATGTGGTGCCGAACTCGTGCGTTTCGAGGGCGAGGCAGCCCATTATTGTCCTAACGACAGTGCTTGTCCGCCGCAAATCAAGGGTAGGATAGAGCACTTCATCTCTCGCAAGGCGATGAACATCGAGAGCCTTGGTCCTGAGACGGTGGACGACTACTACCGGCGAGGGCTTATCCACGACATCTCCGACCTCTACACCTTGACCGTGGCACAGATTTGCGGCTACAACAAGAACCGTGTCAAGTCGGCACAGAAGGTGGTGGACGGCGTGCTCTCCACTCGCAACGTGCCTTTCGAGCGAGTGGTCTTCGCCATCGGCATCCGTTTCGTGGGCGAGACGACAGCCAAACTGATTGCTCGCCACTTCAAGACGATGGAGGCGCTGCGGACAGCCACCATCGAGCAACTGTTGGAAGTGGACGGCGTAGGCAAGGTCATTGCCGAGTCGGTGGTCAAGTATTTCCAAGACCCCAAGAATGCCGAGATAGTGGACAGACTTGCTAACTACGGTTTGCAAATGCGGCTTTCCGAAGACCAATTGGCAAATCAGACCGACAAACTTGCAGGCAAGAGCATCGTCATCTCTGGCGTCTTTGCCAAGCATTCACGTGACGAGTACAAAGCCATCATCGAGCAGAACGGCGGCAAGAACGTGGGCAGCATCTCCAAGAAGACCACCTTCGTCTTGGCGGGCGACAACATGGGTCCTGCCAAACTCGAAAAGGCACAGAGCCTCGGTGTGCAGATTGTCTCCGAAGACGAGTTCCTTGCCATGTTGGAGGCATGATGGAGGCATGATGGAGGCATGATGTACACATACCCCATGGGCATTTTTCATCATTTCATCATTTCATGATTTCATCCTCTTGCATGGCATGATTTGTTGCGAGACTTCCTGTTTTGTTTCCATTGCAATATCCTTTTTGCAAAATTGACGTGTGTTATGTTTTTGAGTATCCGTGTGACGTTTTTCTTTCTAAAATTTTCTTAAATCGAAAAATATCAGTACCTTTGCACTCGAAAAAGATTTTTTGAGGTAGAAATTCGCTACGACTTTTATGGCTAAAAAGGTACAAGATAAGACTCCACATTACATTTTTGAATCAAGTTGGGAGGTTTGCAATAAGGTTGGTGGCATTTATACAGTATTGTCCACACGTGCAAAGACGCTACAAGAGAAACTTACCGACAACGTATTTTTTATAGGTCCCGACTTTTGGGAAGGCAAGAAGAACCCCCTCTTCAAGGAGAGCAAGACCTTGCTGTCTCAGTGGAGGAAGAGTGCTCAACTCTACGACGGCGTGTCCTTCCGCATCGGACGCTGGCAGATTCCTGGCGAACCCATTGCCATCTTGGTCGATTTCAAGCCCTTCTTCGAACACAAGAACGAGATTTTCGGATGGGCTTGGGAGAACTTCGGCGTCGATTCCCTCCATGCCTACGGCGACTACGACGACAGCATCATCTTCTCGTGGGCAGCAGGCAAGGTGGTCGAGAGTTACTACAAGTTCTTCGGATTGACCCCACAAGACAACGTGGTGTTTCAAGCACACGAGTGGCAGACATGCTTGGCCGCTCTCTACGTCAAGAAGTTCGTGCCTGAAGTCGCCACCATTTTCACCACCCATGCCACCACGATAGGGCGTTCCATCGCAAGCAACAACAAGCCCCTCTACGACTACCTCTTTGCCTACAACGGCGACCAGATGGCTGCCGAACTGCATGTCGAGGCAAAGCACTCTGTAGAGAAGCAAGCCGCATGGAACGTCGATTGCTTCACCACCGTGAGCGACATCACAGGCAAGGAGTGTGCCGAACTGCTCGACAAGCCAGCCGACGAAATCCTCATGAACGGCTTCGAGAACGACTTCGTGCCTTCGCCAGCCGCCAAGTTCGACGAGGCACGCAAGGCAGCACGTGCGACCTTGCTTCGAGTGGCAAACACCCTCATGGGCACCGACCTCGACGACGACACCCTCATCGTCAGCACAGGCGGACGCTACGAATATCAGAACAAAGGCATCAACGTCTATGTCGATGCACTCAACCGTCTGCGTTGGGACGAACGCCTCACACGCAACGTGCTCGCATTCGTCATGGTTCCCGCATGGATGAAAGAACCACGTGCCGACCTCAAGGCTGCCCTTGACAAGAAGAAGTACGACGCCGTGGCAGAAGGAGCCATTGGCGACCCACGCATCACCCATGTCCTCCATGAGCAAGACACCGACAAGGTGCTCTCCCAGATGGATTGGCTCGACATGCACAACCGCCAAGGCGACAAGGTCAAGGTCATCTTCGTGCCATGCTACCTCGACGGTCACGACGGCATCTTCAACAGCCACTACTACGACCTCCTCATCGGCAACGACCTCACCGTCTTCCCCTCCTACTACGAACCGTGGGGCTACACCCCCACCGAGTCCGTCGCCTTCCACGTGCCATGCATCACCACCGACCTCGCAGGGTTCGGACTCTGGGCAAACACCTTGAAGGGTGGGGCGAGCGAGATTGAAGACGGCGTGAAGACCATCCACCGTTCCGACTACAACTTCGACGAGGTCAGCGACACCATCCGAGACACCATCCTCTACTTCTCGCAGATGGACAAGAAACAAGTGAAAGCCGCACGCAAGAACGCTGAGCGAGTGGCTGAGAAAGCCCTCTGGAAACACTTCATCAAGTATTACTACGAGGCATACAAGAAGGCACTCGACAAGCGAGACAGCCGACTCTAAACCCTTCAAAATACAGAAACAAATAACAAACCCAATTCAATAAAGAAAATGATGAGAATTCAGGCAAGCAACGCTAACACCCCCAACTGGCGTGAGATTAGCGTAAGGTCATCCGTTCCAGCAGCCTTCGAGCCGCTCAACGAGATTGCCCACAATATGTGGTGGACATGGAACAACGAAGTAGGTCACCTCTTCAACGACATGGACGCAAAACTCTGGCACGATGTGCAGCAGAACCCCGTCCTCTTCCTCGGACGCATGAACTACGAGAAACTCGAGGAACTCGCAAAGGACAAGAAAATAGTTGACCGTGTCAACAAACTCAGCAAGGAATTCCATGCCTACATGGACGTGAAGCCCGACAAGAAACGTCCTTCCGTCGCCTACCTCTGCATGGAGTATGGACTCAGCCACGTGCTCAAGATTTACTCGGGCGGTCTCGGCATCCTCGCTGGCGACTACGTCAAGGAGGCATCCGACTCCAACATCGACTTCTGTGCCGTCGGCTTCCTCTATCGCTACGGCTACTTCACACAGACCCTCTCCATGGAAGGTCAGCAAGTGGCCAACTACGAGGCACAAGTCTTCCCGACGCTCCCCATCGAGCGTGAACTCGACGCCGAAGGAAAACAAGTCGTCGTCGATGTCCCCTACAACAACTACACCGTCCACGCCCTCGTGTGGCGTGTCAATGTTGGACGTGTCAAACTCTACCTGCTTGACACCGACAATGATATGAACTCAGAATACGACCGCTCCATCACCCATGCTCTCTATGGAGGTGACTGGGAAAATCGTCTTAAGCAAGAGATTCTTCTTGGCATCGGCGGTATTCTCCTCCTCAACAAACTCGGCATCAAGAAAGACATCATCCACTGCAACGAGGGACACGCAGCCCTCGCCAACGTGCAGCGGCTCGTCGAGTTCGTGCAGAGCGGCTTGACCTTCAACGAGGCACTCGAAGCCGTTCGCACCTCATCTCTCTACACTGTCCACACCCCCGTGCCCGCAGGTCACGACTACTTCGACGAAGGACTCTTCGGCAAGTACATGGGACAGTATCCCGAGAAACTCGGCATCTCATGGGACGAGTTCATCGGCATGGGACGACTCAACCCCGACGACAAGGGCGAACGCTTCTGCATGTCCACCTTCGCATGCAACACCTCCTCATGGGTCAACGGCGTGTCTTGGCTCCACGGCAAAGTCTCTCGTGAGATGTTCAACGGCATCTGGAAAGGCTACTTCCCCGAGGAACTCAAAAACGTAGGCTACGTCACCAACGGAGTCCACATGCCCACATGGACGGCATCCGAGTGGAAAAACCTTTACGCCAAGAACTTCCCCAAGGGCTACCTCGCCGACCAGTCGAACGAGAAACTCTGGGAGTCCATCTACAACGTGCCCGACGAAGACATCTGGAACACACGCCTCACCCTCAAGGCTAAACTCTTCGACTACATCAAGAAAGCCTTCAAGGAAGACTGGCTCAAGCACCAAGGCGACCCGTCACGCATTGTCTCCATCGTCGAGAAAATCAACCCCAATGCACTCACCATCGGATTCGCACGTCGTTTCGCCACCTACAAACGTGCGCACCTCCTCTTCTCCGACCTCGACCGTCTTGCCAAGATTGTCAACAATCCCAACTACCCCATCCAGTTCCTCTTCGCAGGAAAGGCACACCCAGCCGATGGAGCAGGGCAAGGACTCATCAAGAAGATTTACGAGATTTCACGCCGCCCTGAGTTCCTCGGCAAGATTATCTTCCTTGAGAACTACGACATGAAACTCGCACGTCGCCTCGTCACAGGCGTGGATATCTGGATGAACACTCCGACTCGTCCTTTGGAGGCTTCGGGCACATCGGGCGAAAAGGCACTCATGAACGGTGTCGTCAACCTCTCCGTCCTCGACGGTTGGTGGCTCGAAGGCTACCGTGAGGGAGCAGGATGGGCACTCACCGAGAAGCGTACCTTCCAGAACCAAGAGCAGCAAGACCAACTCGACGCTGCCACCATCTATTCGCTCCTCGAGAACGAGATTCTGCCGCTCTACTACGCTCGCAACTCCAAGGGCTACAGCGAGGGATGGATTCAGACCGTCAAGAACTCCATCGCACAGATTGCGCCTCACTACACCATGAAGCGTCAACTCGACGACTACTTCACCAAGTTCTACTGCCCGCTCGCCGAGCGTCGCAAGGTGCTCTTCGCCGACAACTACAAGAAGGCAAAGGACATCGCAGCATGGAAGGAACTCGTCGCCTCACGATGGGACGGCATCAACGTCGTATCCTTCGAGAAGGAAGAAGACATGCTCAAGGGCGATGTCCTCGCTGGAAAGAAGTACCACATCCGCTACGTCATCGATGAGCAAGGACTTGACGATGCCGTGGGCTTCGAACTCGTCACCCTCTTCCGTGACGAAGACGGACAAGAGCACGTCAGCCAAGTGGAGCCACTCAAAGTGACTAAGCGAGAGGGCAACCTCTACACCTTCGAGGGCGTCCACGTCATGCCAACCTCAGGCTCCTTCAAGGTTGCCTACCGCATGTACCCGAAGAACGCTGACCTCCCACACCGTCAAGACTTCTGCTACGTCAAGTGGTTCAACTAAACCGACCATACATACCTACGCAACTCGTTCCCTTGAGGAGGTTCCTTGCGAGCCTCCTCAAGAGTTCTTTTGCTCTGCTCTTCATGGGGCTCCTCCTCGGTGGCGGCACCCTCGTTGCCGCCCCTGCCCCCTCCGAACAGCCACAACCCTATAAGCGTTCGGCTCTCCTCAAGAAATACCGCACCGCCATGAAGGAGAAGAACTACACGACGGCGTGGCAACTCCTCAACGATGCTGCCCTCCACCACGAAGCGGCAGCCTGTGACCCGCAACTCGCTAAGTATCAAGTCGATGCACTCAACGAACAGATAGGCGTAGAAAACCGAAAAATCTACTTGAACACAAAACCCGACACCGCCGCCTATTTCTCCTATATCCATCGACTTTATCTTACTGGGCTTCATGCTGATTCCCTCGAACAAGCCGCACTTGACGTGCGTCGTTCACAAGGCAAGAAATCCACACCGCAACTGCGTTCCGCCTTGGCTCAGACCCTCCTTTCCTACCGCAAGAACCTTGTCGGAGCAGGAAAATACTATTATCGGAAGAAGGATTATCCTCAAGCGTACACCTTCCTCCATCTCTATCTCACGACGAAGGCATCGCCCCTCTTCATCGACAGCAAGGGCAATTCCCTCCTCACCGACCCCGACGACCGCACCGACATTTCCGTCCTCGCCACCCTTTCATCCTACGGCATGGGAAACCACGAGGGCGTGATGGCCCATCTTACTGAGTCTCTGCAAGATAAGAACCTTGAATCCCAATTGCTCGAAGTGGGAGCCAAGTCCGCGGCAGCACTTGGCGATACGGTCGAAGCCCTCCGACTGCTCGAAAACGGCTTCTTCTCTTATCCCTCCCACGAGTATTTTTTCGTTACCCTCACTCGATATTATAACGACCACCGCCAATATGAGAAGGCATTGCAGAAAGCCCTCCGCATGACGGAACTGCAACCGAAGAAACGAGATTTTTGGTATATGGCGGGCAAAGAGCAGACCCTCCTCTCACGCTACGACGAAGCCCTTCACTCGTTCTCACAGTGCATCCTTCTTCAAGCCGATGATGCCGAATCCTACGCCGCCATCGGCAACATCTATCTCCATCGTGCCCACGAGGCATACGCTCAGTTTGACTTGCCGATCACCGACCCTCGTTATTCCCAAGAGAAAAAGCACATCACCGACCTTTATCAACAATCTTGCCAAGCCTTTGAAAACGCACGGAAATACGGCGAAAACACACCCGACCTCTGGCTCACAGGGCTGCGAGAGACGTATTTCAAATTGAACAAGGGCAAGGAACTGAAAAAACTCGAACGTACACACCCAAGCCGTTAATCACAAGGTATTTCCCCTTCTTTTTCATCGATTTCATATTTTAACGGAAGTGCCTCGCTGACGTGGAGGGGTAAGGTGTGCAGTGTCGAAGGGGTATGTCGTTTTTATCTCGTCAAGTGCCTACGG
>CALAVF010000056.1 GCA_937892315.1 uncultured Prevotellaceae bacterium
TTGTTGCTCAGGAACTTATAAAGAAAGTTAAACTAAAGTGCTGCGGAATTTAGGTAAAAATCAATTCCGCTGTTTAAAAAATATCCGTTGTTCATTGTCTCAGCAGTTCCATAAACCGCTTTTTCATCGCTTCCTTCAGTTCTCCTTCGTCCAGCACAAAACTGTCCACAACCTCGTCGAAAGCCTTTTCCGCCTTCGCCCTCATCTGTGCCTTGCCTGCACGGAGTCCTGAAGCCAGTTCCGTCTTCGGCAGCAGTTGTCTGTTGAAATTTCCGTCACTCATCTCACACTTTACATTTAACATTTAACATCTGATGTGATAACCTTGTTGATAAATCGTTTACAAATTTACGATAAATCATTGAATTGTCATTCTTAATTGAGTGATTTTTATTAACTTTGCACTTATCAACACCGATTTTGACAACTTATGGACACATTGTTGACAACTGATGAGCAATATATGCGTCGCTGCATCCAACTGGCACGCAACGGGCAGCAGAACGCACAGCCCAATCCGATGGTGGGAGCCGTGATTGTACACGATGGACACATCATCGGCGAGGGCTACCACGTGTGTTGTGGCGAAGGTCATGCCGAGGTGAACGCCTGTGCTTCGGTCAGAAAGAGGGATGAACACCTGTTGACAAGCAGCACCATCTACGTGAGTCTCGAACCTTGCAGCCACTGGGGGAAGACCCCTCCGTGTGCCGACCTGCTGATTCGGAAAGGATTCCGCCGCTGTGTCGTCGGTTGTCAAGACCCTTTCGCCCAGGTGCAAGGCAGGGGCATTCAGAAGTTGAGAGATGCCGGCATGGAAGTCACCGTGGGCGTGCTGGAGAGGGAATGCATGGAACTGAACAAGCGTTTCTTCACCTATCACAGCAAACACCGCCCGTTCGTCACGCTCAAATGGGCTGAATCGCCCGACGGATACATCGACGGATACATCTCCAACACCTACACCCAGATGCTCTGCCACAAGCGGCGTGCCGAACATCAAGCCATCCTCGTGGGTCATCGCACCTACGACATCGACCGTCCTCAGTTGGACGTGAGAGCATGGCAGGGCAAGTCACCCCGTCGCTACGTAGTTGCCAACACCCCTGTTGATAACCTGCGTGAAGGCTTCACCCTCGTCCAGACCCACGACCTGCCCACGCTGCTCACCCGTCTCTACGAAGACGGCGTGCAGACCCTGCTCGTCGAGGGAGGTGCCCGACTGCTCCAGTCCTTCATCGACGCTCAACTCTGGGACGAGTGCTACCGAGAAATCGGCACCGCCCCCATCAACGGAAAAGTTCCCGCCCCACATCTGCCAACGTCCGTCATGGCGACGGAAACGACAACGTGGAACGGGAACCAGATGGAAAGATACGTCAATCAATAAACCTATTCATCTTTTTCATTGTTATACTCACAATCAATAACGATTGTGAGCCATTTTATATCTCATATACCAAAGTAGGACAAAATTACACACTCGTATCCTCTCAAGTGGTCTGAGTCACACCGCCTCGGTGCTGTGACTCAGACCACCGAGGCGGTGTGACTCAGACCACTTGAGAGGTGTACAGCACCCGTATTTTTGATAAG
>CALAVF010000057.1 GCA_937892315.1 uncultured Prevotellaceae bacterium
ACCGAGGCGGTGTGACTCAGACCACTTTGGGGGTGTGCGGCGTGTGTCTTTTGGGGTGGCGGAAGTGGGGTTGCGGAGGCATTGGAGGGGGTGACGTTGGGGGTATTGGTAATAAAACTTAAAAAGTGGGGAGAGGGTTTGGTGGGTGTGGCGAAAATGCGTACCTTTGCAAATAAAGGACGAAAAAATATGAACGGAACACTGCTGTGGGTGGATGACGAGATTGAATTGCTGAAGGCTTACGTCATCTTCCTGGAAAAGAAGGAGTATGAGGTTGTGACGGCAACCAATGGTCAGGATGCGTTGGACTTGTGCAGGGAACGCAACTTCGACCTGATATTCTTGGACGAGAACATGCCTGGCTTGAGCGGGTTGGAGACGCTGTCGATGATTAAGGAAATCAATCCGACCATCCCGATTGTGATGGTGACGAAGAGTGAGGAGGAGAACATCATGGATCAGGCAATTGGCTCGAAGATAGCGGATTACCTGATTAAGCCGGTCAATCCGAACCAGATTTTCCTGACGCTGAAGAAGCATCTGCACAAGCGCGAGATTGAGACGGAGGTGACGAACAAGGGGTATCAGCAGAATTTCTCAAACATCGGTATGCAGATCAACGACTCTTATACGCTGGAAGAATGGAAGGAGGTATATAAGCGTCTGGTGTTCTGGGAGTTGGAACTGGCGGAGGCGAATAGCGAGATGACGGAGATGCTGAAGATGCAGAAGGCGGAGGCGAACAAGGAGTTTGCGAAGTTTGTGCGGAAAAACTACCTGCAGTGGGTGCAGAACAGCGAGGAACGTCCGCTCATGTCGCCTGATGTGTTCAAGAAGACCATCTTCCCTCTGCTGAATCAGGGCGAGAAGGTTTTTTTGGTGGTGTTTGACAATTTCCGTTACGACCAGTGGCGTGAGATTTCGAAGGACTTGGCTGACGATTTTGTGTTTGACGAGCGGCTGTACCTGAGCATCTTGCCTACGGCAACTCAGTATGCCCGCAATGCCATCTTCTCGGGGTTAATGCCCAGCCAGATTGCACAGATGTATCCCGAATTGTGGGTGGATGAAGATGAGGAAGAGGGCAAGAATCTGAACGAGGAGCCACTGATTCAGACTCAACTGGACCGATACCGCCGAAAGAACACGTTCTCTTATTTCAAGTTGAATAACTCGTCGGAGTCGGAAAAGATTGTGGATAGGTTTAAGAACCTGATGAACAACGACTTGAACGTGCTGGTCATCAACTTTATCGACATGCTCAGCCACGCCCGCACGGAGTCGCGAATGGTGCGTGAACTGGCAAGCGACGAACGGGCGTACAGGAGCATCACGGCATCGTGGTTCCACAATTCGCCGGTGCGGGAACTCTTCAAGGAACTGGCAAAGACGGATGCGAAAATCATCATCACGACCGACCACGGCTCCATCCGTGTGAACAACCCTATCAAGGTGATTGGCGACAAGAACACCAACACCAATCTTCGCTATAAGTTGGGCAAGAACTTGAGTTACAACCCGAAGCAAGTGTATGAAATGAAGGCTCCGAAGGCGGCATTCCTCCCTTCGCCCAACATCAGCACGACCTACATCTATGCTCAGAATGATGACTTCTTTGCCTATCCCAACAACTACAACTATTACGTCAGTTACTACAAGAACACCTTCCAGCATGGCGGCATCAGCATGGAGGAGATGCTCATCCCGCTCATCACGATGCAGAGCAAGCGGAAGAAATAGTTTCGTCGGACAAATTTGCAACTCAAAAAGGTATGGAAATCAAGATAAAAACGGTGGATGAAATCGGTGAGGCAGCAGCCAAGTTCATCGATGAAATGGGCGAAAATCGTGTTTTTGCCTTCTATGGTAAGATGGGGGCAGGAAAGACGACCTTCATCAAGGCGGTGTGTGAGCAGTTGGGTGTGGAGGATGTGATTAACTCGCCCACGTTTGCCATTGTGAATGAGTATGTGGACGGACGGGGTGAACCCATCTATCACTTTGACTTCTATCGCATCAAGAAGGAGCAGGAGGTCTTGGACATCGGTTATGACGATTATGTCTATTCAGGCAATGTGTGCTTCATGGAGTGGCCTGAACTGATAGAAAATCTCCTCCCCGAAGATGCTGTGAAAGTCACTGTCGAGGAGGAGATGGATGGAGGAAGAGTGGTCAGGTTTTGAATGAAGAATGAGGAAACGCTATGTGGCTTGTGTGCATCGCGTCGGCCGATTCTTCACATTTCAGTCTTCATTTTTTCACTCTTCATTGTCAAGTTGTTCGTTGTATTCCAGTTCGGCATCAATCAAAAGGACTAAGGCATCGAGTTCGTAAGGACCCATGCCTTCTTTTTTTGCCTTTTTCTGGATGTGTTTGGCAATTTCTTCAGCATCAATGTCGATGAAACCGTCAGCGTCAGCCTTGTCATTCATGTTGTCAAGGTATTCCAGCAGAACGTCAAGGCAGTAATAGATGTCTTCTTCGGTGAACACTTCCCGGTTCTCGGAACCGATGTAGTTCATGATGAAGGCAACCTCTTTAGCGTCTTCTTCTGCGCCTCTGAGGATTTCGTCGTCAATGTTTGCCATTACAGTAATGCCTTGATTTTCTCTTCGTAAGTGCTTTTGGGAGCGGCACCCACCACTTTGTCCACAATCTGGCCGTTCTTGATGAACATCACGGTTGGGATGTTGCGGATGCCAAACTCTGCCACGAGGTCATCGGCTTCCTCTTCGATGTTTACTTTGCCTACGATGACTTTGCCTTCATACTCTTTGGCAAGTTCCTCAATTGTAGGGCCTACTTTGCGGCAAGGACCGCACCATGTTGCCCAGAAGTCAAGCATCATTGGCTTGCCCTGTGCTGCTACTTCGCTGTAGTTTGAATCGTTGATAACCATAGTTGTACAGTTTTTTTAAGTGAATAATGTGTGTTATTTAGTTGATCTCAATCTCAATTTCTGGATGCTCCTTGATGTAGCGAATCAAGTTCTTCTCCACTCGCACCTTGACTGCCCGTGACAGGAGTGCCACCTTGTTGCCTTCTGCCGAATGGATGTTGAAGATGAGTTCTGCATCGCCGGGGTTCTCTTTCACAATCTCTGCCAAATCCTCTACCAGCGTCGAACTCAACTTGTCGAGTGCCACGTTGAAGGTGATTTTCTGGATGAGTTTATCTTTCACCTCCGATAGCAGTTCCACCGACTTGACATTCATGTTGAAGACGTTGGGGCGGAATCGGTTTGGCTCGAACTTCAGGCGGATGTAGAGCGATGCCCCTTCCATGAAGAAGTTGCGGAAGGTCACCCAGTCTTTGCCAAAGAGAGCCAGTTCGCCGCTGCCGACAAAGTCTTCCATCTTGACGATGCCATAGGGATTGCCGTTCTTGCTTTCTCCTATGCGAACCGAGGATACAATGCCGCCCAGTGTCACTTCTTCCAGTTTTGCCAGTTCCTCTTTCTGCTCCTCCAGTTGGGTGAAGTGGGTGTTGCAGGCATAATCGAGCACCACCGAATACTCATCCAGCGGGTGGGCGGAGAGGTAGATGCCAACCAGTTCACGCTCTTTGTTGAGGCGTTCCAGATTGCCCCATTCGGGAATGTTCTTCGGCAGGGCAGGGTGTGTTACGGCAATGCTCATCGCTCCGAAAAGTGAGGTCTGTGCCTGATATTTGTCCTGCTGATAGTTGTTGCCGTAGCGTACCAGCACATCGAGGAACGTCTCGCCTGACCTTTGTCCCGGGGCAAAGAACGTTTCGCGAGTCATTTCTTTCTTGAAGCAATCGAAAGCACCTGCAACCACCAGATTTTCAATGTTTTTCTTGTTGCATTGCGACAGGTTCACACGCTCAAGGAAGTCGAAGACGGAAGTGAAAGGCCCGCTCTTCTCTCGTTCGTCGATGATGGCTTGCACCGCCGATTCGCCCACACCCTTGATGGCAGCCATTCCGAAGCGGATATCACCTTCTACGTTGACCGAGAATTTGTAGCGGGATTCGTTGACGTCTGGCCCCAAAGTGTTGATGCCCATCTGCTTACACTCGTCCATCAACTTCCTGATTTCCGAAATGTTATCAAGCGAACGGCTCATCACTGCAGCCATAAACTGGGCAGGGAAGTTCGCTTTGAGGAAAGCCGTCTGGTAGGCAACCCACGAATAGCAAGTGGCGTGTGACTTGTTGAAGGCATAGGATGCGAATTTCTCCCAGTCGCTCCAGATTTTGTCGAGTACGGCGGGGTCATGTCCGTTCTTCTTGCCGCCTTCGATAAACTTCGGTTTCATCGCATCGACGATATCCTTCTTCTTCTTACCCATAGCCTTACGCAAGGCGTCGCTCTCACCTCGGGTGA
>CALAVF010000058.1 GCA_937892315.1 uncultured Prevotellaceae bacterium
CTGTTCAATCAGGCGAAAATCACCACTGCCTATCGCAAGGTGACGGTGGCCGCCAACGCCCGGAAGAGCGAGACGGGGGTGCATTGTGCCGCCATGGAACTGGAGGATGGCACCATCATCACCTCCAAGACCGGTACGCTGCTCGGCTGTTGTGCCGCCCTGCTGCTCAACGTCATCAAGTACCTGGCAGGCATCGGCGACGATGTCAAACTCCTGCCGCAGAGCATGATTGAGCCCATCCAGAAGACGAAGACGGAATATCTGGGCGGTCACAATCCGCGTCTGCACACCGACGAGGTGCTGGTCGCCATCTCGGTGCTGTCGCAGCACGACGAGAACTGCCGACGTGCCTTGGAGCAGTTGCCAAAGTTGCGTGGCTGCCAGATGCACAGCACGGTGATGCTGGGCGAGGTGGACCGAAAGATTCTGAAGAAACTGGGATGCGGGCTGACCTGCGACCCTATCAAGAAAAAATAGGACCGGCATGGCATCGTTTTGGACAAAAAAGAATGAAGACATCGAGGACGAGAAGACGGCGAACCCCTGGGCTGAGATGCTGGTGAAGGGCAAGGCACTCTATCCTAAGCGTCGGCCCCTGAAAGCGGCACTCTTCGACCTCGACGGCACTCTGGTGGACACCGAGGGGCAGTACTCCGTCTTTTGGGGGGCTGTCGGACGGAAATATCGTCCCGACATCCCGAATCTGGAACTGCTCATCAAGGGCTCGACCCTCACACGCATCTACGACACGTACTTCCCCGACCCGGCGGTGCAGGCTGCCATCACGGAAGAACTGGACAAGTGGGAGGCACAGATGGACTACGCTTTCTTCCCCGGGGCGCTCGACTTCCTGCGTGACCTGAAGGCACATGGCGTGAAGTGTGCGGTAGTGACCAGTTCCAACATCCCGAAGATGAACAGTTTGGCCCGTCAGCATCCCGAGTTCAACAGCCTCTTCGTCCGAGTGCTCACGGCAGAGGATTTCCCTGCCTCCAAGCCCGCACCCGACTGCTATCTGCTGGCGGCGAAACTGATGGATGCCGCCCTGGACGAATGTGTGGTCTTCGAAGATGCTTTCAATGGGCTGGAAGCAGGCATGTCATCGGGCATCTTCACCGTGGGACTTGCCACCTACAACAAGCCCGAAGCCATCAAGGAGAAGTGCCACCATGTGCTCAACGACTTTGTGGGCATGACGTATGAGAAACTGACCGACATCATCAACCAACCATAGTATCAACCCAAACAAACACATGACAATGAAAAAGTTAGCAATCTTTGCCGCATTCGTGCTCATGGGCACAGCGGCCTTTGCCCAGACAACCAACCTCCCCAAACCTAACATGCAACGCCAGACGCTCAGCGTGATGGAGATGTTCCAGCAGCGCAAGTCCGTGCGTGACTACAGTCCCGAACAACTCTCGGAGCAAGACCTGAGCGACCTGCTGTGGGCAACCATCGGTGCCAATCGTGAAAACGGCAATCTCACCGCCCCCACAGCCATGAACCGCCAGGAGATCCTCCTTTATGTCTTCACCGAGAAGGGCGTTTGCCGCTACGACCCCAAGGCCCACAGCCTCACGCTGGTGGCAGAAGGCGACCATCGCGACATCGTGGCAGGTCGTCAGGCGTTTGCCAAGGCTGCCCCTGTCAGCCTCCTGATGGTGGGCGATTTCGACAAGTTCGGCAACAACGACGAACATGCCAAGTCGCTCGTGTCAATGGACGCTGGCTATGTGAGCCAGAACATCGACCTCTTCTGTGCAGCAGCAGGACTTGCCACCGTGCCTCGTGCTACGATGGACGTGAAGGCCATCCAGACCCTGCTTGGGCTGAACGAAAATCAGGTGCCCCTGCTCAACAACCCCGTCGGCTATCCGCAGAAATAAGCCGCTATCATCGCCCATACAAAATCCTCGTTCACGCCACCGCGAACGAGGATTTTCACTTTTTCCACTAAAAAAATGCCTCTCCCCCTTGTCATGTCAGAAAAAAAACTTAACTTTGCAGTCGATTTCGGAAATATACATACATTATGTCACACCATCACCACGAACACGCGGCTCCTCAAACAACGGACAAGCGCATGAGGAAAATCCTGATTATCAGCATTGTACTAAACCTATTGTTTGTAGCCATAGAAGCCGGTATAGGCATCTGGAAAAACAGCCTGTCGCTGCTGAGCGATGCAGGTCATAACCTAAGCGATGTATTTTCACTGGCTTTGGTTCTAATCGGTTTTTACCTTGCCCATCGCGCGGCAAACAGCCATTACACCTATGGATATAAAAAATCCACTATTCTGATCTCTTTACTGAATGCTCTACTGCTATTAGTTGCCGTTGGTATCATCATAGCCGAGAGCGTTCACAAACTCCGTACTCCGACGACAATAGACGGTGTGGCGATATCATGGACGGCAGGTATAGGGATACTGGTGAACGGGATCACTACCCTTCTCCTTTTGCGCGGCCAGCAGAATGATTTGAACATTCGCGGTGCCTTTCTGCATATGGCAGCAGATACGATGGTGAGCGCAGGCGTTGTTATCAGCGGAATCATTATTGCCTTTACCGGATGGTATATCATAGATCCGATTATCAGTCTGGTTATCGCTTTGGTAATCCTGATCAGTACATGGGAGTTGTTGCACGACAGCGTCCGGCTGGCATTGGACGGCGTGCCGGAGGACGTAGATATAGACCACCTGCGCGAGCACATAGTAGCCCTGCCTCATGTGGTGGGGGTACATCATATCCATGTATGGGCGATGAGTACTACTGAAAATGCCCTGACAGCGCATGTCGTAGTAGATGACATGCAGCATGCCCACGAAGCCGTTCAGCAAATAAAACAGACCCCATACCGATATGAATGTAACCAATTTCATCAAAAGGCCGGTCCTCTCGACGGTGATCTCCGTGCTCATCTACCGGAGCGGCAGACTCTACGACCAGAACACCTTCACCATCGAGTTTGCCACCCTGAAATACCAGGACCAC
>CALAVF010000059.1 GCA_937892315.1 uncultured Prevotellaceae bacterium
GCTATCCTCTTGCGAGGACTTCCTGACCATCACCCCCACCTCATCCATCGTGGAGGAAGAATTCTGGCAGGACAAGAGCGACCTGAACAACGCTGTCATGGCTTGTTACAAGAGAATGGTCTCCGACGAAATTCTCAACAATTACATCAATTGGGGTGAGATGCGTTCTGACAACGTGGAGCGTTCGAGCAGCGTGGCAGCCACCAGTGCTGTGGCCAACATCACCAATGCCAACCTCCTGCCTACCTACTGGCAATTCAGTTGGACCAGCATGTACAATGCCATCAACTACTGCAACAAAGTGCTGGCACACGGTCCCGAAGTGATTGAGTCAGACGAAAGTTTTTCTGCTAACGACTGGCGTCCCATCAAGGCTGAAATCATCACTTTGCGTGCCCTCGCTCACTTCTACCTTGTACGTACATTCGGCGAAGTGCCCTACATTACAGAGGACTACAACAACGACTCTCAGGAACTTCGTGCAGTACAATCTACACAACTGGCAGTGCTCGACAGCATCGTCAACGACCTTGAATCAATCAAGAACGATGCCATGGTAGAGTATGGCAACACCGTGGAGAACAAGGGGCGCATCACCAAGAAAGCGGTGTACGCACTCTTGGCAGACGTGTACCTGTGGCGTGCATCTTACAAGGCTGGTGGTAACCAGCCTTTCACCAAGGTGACACTTGCCAGCAGTTACGACGGTCCACAGACCGAAGCCGAACTGAGTTCCCGTCACGAAGACTATGGCACTTCAGCCGAGTCTGACTATCAGAAATGCATCGACTATTGCGACCTCATCATTGATATGGCTAAGCAAGAAAAGATTGATTATCTGAACAAGTACGGTTTGAACATCGGTGGCACGGAAATCGAGATTGACCTGGAAGACCTGCTCGAAACGAACGACCAGTCGGGTAACAACTACTCCACCTCGGGTGGCGAAGCCTATGCTTCACTCTTCGGCAGAGGAAACTCTGACGAGTCCATCTTCGAGTTGCAGGTGGATGGTATCACCTACGGAAACAACATGATTACCAGCCAGTTCTGGAACATCAAGGACTCCAAGTCAGGCTCGCTGACAGGCTCTACCGCTCTCTTTGAGGGTATCGAGAACAATCCGAACACGCCAACGCCGGCATCCGTCTTCACCAAGACCGACTATCGCCGCTGGGAGAGCCTCAAGTTCGACAAGGTGGGTCAGACGGCCTTCGACATCGGCAAGTACATCAATCGCAGTGTGACACAGCGTGTGGGAACAACATCCATCTATATGACAGACAACTCGTCAACTAGCCTTCAGGTTGTGTCAGCAATGCGAACCACCAGCAACCTCGATGCCAACTGGATTGTTTACCGAATGTCGGAAATCTATCTGTTCAAGGCAGAGGCGATGACACAACTGTATGACGATGAAGAACATCTGGAGGACGCTTACCAGTATGTGCGCGAAGTGTTCAAGCGTAGCAATCCCTACGCTTATCAGGCAAATAACTCCACCGCCAGCACAGACTCTCTCAAGTTTGACAACTTCAACACTGCTGAGAACATGGAACGTCTGGTGATGACCGAACGTCAGCGTGAATTTATCGGTGAAGGCAAGCGTTGGTACGACCTCGTGCGTTTCGCCCTCCGCCGTGGTAGCACATCAGACATGCTTTCCATCCTGTCTCGTAAATACACCAACAGTAAGTCTGTACAGGCAAAACTGGCAGACATGCAGGCACTCTTCTCTCCCGTTTACAACAACGAGATCAAGAACAACAGCTGGCTCTACCAGAATGGTGTATGGTCAGTCAATGAGACTTCTTCAAGAACTGATGAAATGTAATTCCCAAAGACAATGAAACTCTTTAATAACATCAAGAATTATTGTGGCGCAGCACTGCTCATCGGTGCAGCCGCCACAGTAACGCTGAACTCTTGTTCGGAAAAAATCGACGAGTCAGACCTCTACACCTTTACTGGTGAGATGATGATTGACCACTTCGAGAATAACCCCGAAACTTTCAGCAGTTACCTCACCATACTTGGCAAGGTACACCCCAGCAAGCGTTCTTCTTCCACAATGAAAGAACTGCTCGCTGCCCGTGGACACTACACTTGCTTTGCCCCCACCAACGAGGCGATTCAGTTCTACCTCGACTCCCTCTACTCCATCGGTCAGTTAACAAGCAACCAACTCGACCAGATTAGCGACTCAGTGGCAGAAGCCATCGTTTTCAACTCCATTGTACAGAATGGTGAAAACGAAGCATACGCTACTACCGACTTTGAAGAAGGTGCTCTGGGTACGACCAACATGAATGACCGCTACATCGACATCTCATATGGCGTGGACTCCCTCAACAACACCATTATCTATGTGAACGTACACTCACAAATCATCGACGGTGACATTGAGGTGGAGAACGGTTTCATCCACACGATTGACAAGGTGCTATCTCCTTCCAATGTGTCAGTTGCCGACCTTGTCATCAATGCCGAAAACACCAAGTTCTTCGGTAGCCTGCTCCAGTTGACAGGCTGGGATGTGAAACTCCAAGCCTACAAGGACGAAGTGTGGGAAGAAAAGTATGACGACATCCGTGGAGCCTCTTATACCCACGGAAGTTGGAACGGAATGTACCCTAACCACCGCTACCTCGGCTATACCGTCTTTGTGGAGACTGACTCTGTCTTCGCTCAGCATGGTATCACCGATGTGGAAAGCCTGAAGAACTGGCTGAGAGAAAATGCCTACTACAACGACGACACCAGCGGTCACACCGAGCCCAGTTATGGCGACGACTATGATAGCGAGGATAACGCTGTAAACCAGTTTGTAAGTTACCACCTGTTACCAGAACGACTCACGTTCGACAAGTTGGTGACATTTGCCAATGAGTACGGTTGCTCTGCCGGCATGATGAGTTCACGTACAGCCACCCAGTTCTACGTGAACGTCTGGGAATACTGGGAGACGATGGGCAAGCAACGCCGCTCTGTCAAGGTGACAGGTATCCGTGGCGAAAAGCGAATCAACCGTGTGTCAGTTTACAACCTGACAACCTATCGTGAACGTACTTCCGAGATTACCATCCCAGGCATCAAGATTAACGCTAACAACGGTTCCTACAACAATCAGGCACTGAATGGCTACTATTACCCCATCGACGACATTCTCGTATGGAATCAAGATGTCCCCACCAAGGTGCTTAACGAGCGTATGCGTTACGACGTGACCTCCCTTTTCCCAGAACTGCTGACCAATGGTATTCGCCAGAACCGTAACCGTGACGAATGTGGCGACGGCTACTGGTACTTCACCACCGATTACATCGACAATGTGGTGGCGATGTCTAACGAAACAGAGTTCATCTACCTGCCCAACCAGGGTTACTCTGGTGCGAGCGGTTCATGGATGAACTACCAGATTGACGAGTTCAACATCCAGGGAATCTTCGACTTCACTATGAAGTTGCCTCCAGTGCCTTACACTGGTACTTACGAACTTCGTTACGGCATTAATGCCAACAACAACCGAGGCATGGCACAGGTGTATGTCGGTACCAACAAGGACAACCTGCCCGCCATCGGAATCCCACTCGACCTCCGCTCCAGTTCCGGTACGAACCCAACGGCAACAGGATGGGTGAGCGACACTAGCCTGGGCGATGATGATGCCATCAACGAGAACGACAAAGCCATGCGTAACCTGGGCTTTATGAAAGGTCCTAAATACGTACAGTTGGCAAGTTCGACAAACCGTGATGAACAGAACGCCCTCCGCAAGATTATCTACACAGGTCAGTTCGAGGCTGGAAAGACCTACTACATCCGCTTCAAGTCAGTACTTGCTGGTACCAACTACGAGTTCTTCTACGACTATCTGGAACTTGTACCTAAGTCTATCTATGCTGGCGACGAAGCCGAAGACAAGTGGTAAACTATTAAAACAGAACAAAAATGAACAAAAATAAAATCTATAAATGGTTAACAGGGTCTGTGATGACAGCGGCACTTGCCGCTGGCATCAGTGCCTGCTCCGATGACCATTTCGACATCTCGTCTGATGCCGCTGGCAAGCAGACCATCTGGCAGAACATCCAGTCGAACAGCCAACTCAGCGAGTATGCCGACATCCTGCAGAGCGTTTACTACTCACAGACCGAAGAGAAGACCACCCCTGAAACTTACGCCAATCTTTTCGATGGCGACCAGACTTTTACGGTGTGGGCTCCAGTCAACGGCTCGTTCCGCTACAGTTACTACAAGGATTTGCTCAATACAGGAAATCGTGACAGTATCTACAAAGTAGAAAAAGAGTTGATTCGCAACAACATGACTCGCTACAGCCATGTCATCAATGGTTCCGACTCTATCAAACTCGACCTCTTCAACAGCAAGTCGGCATGGCTCAACAACAGGAAACAGACCATCAAAGGTGTGGCTGTGACTCAGCCAAACGTTGGTGCCTCTAACGGTGTGCTCCACGTGACGGCAGGACCTGTAGAATACCAGCCCAACCTCTACGAGTACCTTGCTTCTCGCCACGATCTCGACTCCATCAACGCTTTCATCAAGAGTTTTCAGACCATCGAGTTCAACGAGAATGCATCAACTCAAGGTCCTACCATCGACGGACAAATCACATGGGTTGACTCCATCACTTATGTGGCCAACGACTACACGAACTACTACATGAACGCCTACCTCGACCGTGAGGATTCCAACTATGTGATGATTATCCCCACTAACGACACTTGGCGTAACACCTTGGAGAAGACAAAGAAGTATTTCCACTTCAAGCCTTCCTATAAGCAGGACATCAATACACAGACAGAGACTGGTGCCGACACCACCATTACAGGTGTAGAAACCACTTTCACTTCTGAAGAAATCGACTCTTTGGTGAACCTCTACTCGAAGAACGCCATCTGCGAGAACCTCACGTTCAACGCCAACTGGCAATACGAGCAGATTCCTATCACCAGTATTGCCGACATCCGTGCCGCCGATGCTCGCTTCGACTCGCTCCAGTCCACTGCGCTCACAAAGTTCAAGAAGACAGGCACTCTCAACCAGACCAACAAAAATCGTACGGTTGAGGTGGACAACTTCGCCACCATGTTTGGTAATGCAGACCCTGTGGAGGTCAGCAACGGATACGCCTATATCGTGAACGATTTTGCCTTCCCATCTACAGTTTACGCTGCCAACAGAGATTTGGATGGATTTACCGCTTTCGAGTCGGCAGACAACCAGTGCGAAGCATCTGTAAGAACCTGGACGTGGGACAGCCACGCAGTCTTGACAGACTCTTTGGGCAACACGATTGCCTCACGCGACAGCACCTACAATTACACTTACTTCGTAATGGGTAACCGCACCTCTACCTCTCATCCTGGTGCTTTCTTCCGTATCCCTAACACACTCTCATGCAAGTACGACATCTACGTGGTCATCGGTTACAATACTGACTACAACATGCAGAACAAGTTCCGTGCTTACATCTCCTACGACACAGAGGACAAGCGTGTCTCCAACGATGCTTTGAAGAATCCCAACGAGGATGCCGTTGATGCCAAAGGAGAATCACTCTTCGAAGGCAACTATTTTGTCAACAAGCCTGCCACTACCAATGCCGATTTGACGGTCAACTACACCGACACCATCTGCATTGCCAAGGACTTCGAGTTCCCTGTTTCTTACTACGGACTCTCAGACAAGGCTTATCCAGTCATTCAGATTAAGAGTAACTTCACCTCTTCAGAGCGTAGTTACTACTCTCGTGAAATCTGGGTCAACGCCATCATCTTGAAAGCAAAAGAATGGTAAAAACTCCAAAATAACAAGAACATGAAAAATCATAATATTCACACAGGCTTCTTCCGCCTCGGTATAGGAGATCGGAAGAGCGTCGTGTAGGGAAA